>JAKZUG010000224.1:0-5134 GCA_047516705.1 Candidatus Poribacteria bacterium
TAATCCGCTCTTGGGTATCATCATCAAAATCTGTCTCTTTCAATATCTCGGTGACAACAGCCTTGAGTAGGTAAACATGTTGCATTGAGCTTGGGAGAGAAAGCGTAATAACCTGTTCAGTTCTCTCGCCCACGTTTGAAACTCCTTCTCTACGCCCACGGACGTTTCCGGAGGCGTCTATAAGACGGGGTTGAGAATTGCCCGCCTTTCATTGTTTGTTCTGCGGGCAATGCTACAGGGCATGCCCGTTCTGATTTAAACGTCGCGTTTTATCACAATTAAAGCCCTATCATCATGGGTTTGTTTACTTCCGCTAAACAGTGCTAACTCGTTAACAACCGCTTCGCATAACGCTGATGCTGACAGTGTCGTGTTTTTGGAAAGGCAGGCAGCAAGCCTATCTCCGCCGTAGAACGTATCGGTCAGTATTGCATCTTGGCACCCGTCCGACTGTTCTGAATTTGTGTCCACACCGTGATTTCCGTCGGAAACCAGATCCTCTCCAGCCCACGTTTCAGTGATACCATCGGTATAGAACACGAGAATATCGCCAGGTGCAAGGAGACAAGTGCCAGTCATAAACGTTGCTTCCTCAAATGCCCCTATCAACATGCCACCTGTTTTTAAAACATCTATACTCCGAGTGTTGCTCCAGTGAAGTGGATAGCAGTGTCCACCATTTGAATATGTAAAGGTTGAAGCCTCGGTGTCTAATATGCCGTAAATCAAGGTTGCGAACAGATCTGCCTCAGTATCACGAACCACTAAGTCATTAATCCGTTTGAGGATTGAAGCAGGTGCATCTTCCTCATGACAGAGTAAGCGGAGTGCTGTCCGAATCATCACCATCAGCAGTGCCGCTGGGATGCCATTACCCTTTACATCACCGAGGACAATGCCAATCTGTGTCTCGCTGAGCGGAATGAAATCATAAAAATCGCCAGAGACAGATGTAGAACTTTGCAGCAGGGTTGCAATGTCAAACCCATCCACACTCGGTGCCTGTTCGGGTAACAATTTTTTTTGAATTGCAGCGGCGGCTTGCAGATGTCCTGCGAGTTGTTCCAATCCCTCCTCGCTAAACCCTGCCCCCATCGCACGCATAAGTGGATTGATATATTTAATGGGTCGGGTTCTGCCGAGGACTGCTTCAACCCGCGCAGTTACCTCGCGTAAGTCAAACGGTTTCGTGATGTAATCGTCAGCTCCGGTATCCAAACCGCGGACTTTATCCTCTGTCTGGCCGCGCGCTGTGACTAAAATGATAGGGACACTTTTTGTCTCCTCTATGTCTTTGAGTTCTTCAATGACCTGGAAGCCGTTTTTATGCGGCATCATTACATCCAGAAGAATAAGATCCGGTGGATCTATGCATGCGCTTCGCACCGCACTGTCGCCATCGCTTGCAGTACGCACATTGTACCCCTCAGGCTCTAAGCTCATCTTTAACAGTTCAAGTATATCCAGATCGTCGTCAACCACTAAAATCGTTTCAGGCATTTGTCCCCTTTTCCAACGGAATAAAAAACTGGAAGTTGCACCCGTGTCCATTATCCCCGGTATCCACCCATAATTTTCCACCGTGTGCTTCAACGATTCCAGATGCAATTGAAAGCCCTAATCCGCTCCCGCCTTGTTGCCGCGTCTGTACACTTCCGAGTTGGCTGAATTTATCAAAGACCTTTTCTCTCTCCTCAGCCGGGATACCTGGTCCTGTGTCAATAACTTCAACGTGGAAGCCGTCGCTTTCGCTCCCGTTCTGCGAAGGTTTTGATATTCTGACCGTCACCTTTCCGTTATCGGGTGTGAATTTAATGGCGTTTCCGATGAGGTTAATAAAAATTTGTCCAATCCGGTCTGCATCTCCAATCATCAGCGGTAGATTAGATGGTGCCTCCAAGAGCAGAGATATGGTTTTTTCATCTGCTTGTGGACGCAATTCTTCGATTCTCCGTTTTGCTATCCAGTCTATCTGTACCTGTTCCTGCTTCATCTCGATGCGTCCGGCTTCAATTCGAGAGATGTCCAGCAGATCGTTGATAAGCGCGGCAAGTCGTTTTGATTGGCGGTGTGCGCGACTCAAACTTTCATATTGTTTCTGATTAATTTCGCCGGTCTTTCCATCGAGTATAAGCGAAATGAAACCGATGATGGATGTCAGTGGTGTCCGCAATTCATGCGATACAAGAGAGACGAACTCCGATTTCATCTGCTCTATTTCGTGTTGATTTGTGATGTCATCAAAGACATAAACCGTGCCAGCGGTGTTATTGCTCTCATCAGGAAAATGGCTTGCGATGATGCGAAGCACCCGAGGACCTTCGCTATTTGGCTGATGTCCATTGACATTTACTTCCACAATCATCGTTTGATGCTGTTCCATCTCACGCCGCGAAGAAGATAGAACTTTCATATCAACCGCTATCGTGTCCTGAATTGGGACCCCATCGGTTGACGCTAATATCTTTGTCCAGCGGATTGTCCCGGTTTCTGTATCAATCGCAATAAAGTTTTCATGGTTAGTGGTTTCTCCGAGATTAAGGAGCCGCTCAGCTACAGGATTGACGTAGAGCACACGCCCCGAGGGGTCAACAACAATCAGCCCTTCCCCGAGATTATCCACGATGGCAGTAAGTTTTCGCTCCTCTTGTGTTAGTTTGTCAACCGCGGTTTTCAGATTCCGACGCATTTCATTGAATTCTTCAGCGAGGACTCCGACTTCATCATCGCTATCAACAACGATTTCACTGTCGAATTCGCCCTGTCCAATGCTACGCGCTGCTTGTGCCACTTTCAATATAGGTGTTGCTATCCGTTGCGCTGCCCCCCATGCAATAAGTACAACGATGCAACTTGACACAATGGTAACATAAAAAATATATTTGTTTAATTTTACAACACCCGCATAAGCGGAGGAAGTAGGTCGTGAAACAAAAACTATCCAATTGCTGAAGTTCTGTCGAACTTTCCACGACTTTGTAGGTGAGAGTTGGGTTCTCGCCCAACCATAGACACGCGGTTCGTTGAAACCATCTGTTTCACCTTCTGCTTCATAATCGTAGTATTTTCCTTGCTTCCCTTTTTTAGCCTCAATAATCGCCTCTTCTGCTGCGTTGTTCATCTCTATGTAGGTATCTACTTGATACCCGCTTCCCGATGAAGCGGCAATAATTCTACCAGATTCGTTTGTTAAAATAGTTCGCGTTTCTTCCAGATCAGAGCTGGATTCAACTATATTTTTCAATTCAGGGAGTGACAGCACAATTCTCAGCACCCCCACTGTGTTTTTTTCACCTGATGCAGCGGAGGCTTTAGAAGCCGTACGTATAGGGAGTGCGATTGGAAGCAGATGCACTTCCCGTGATGCGTCATAGCGGATGTCTTCGGCAAACGGGTAACCAACACCGTGATTATAGGCTCTCTGCCACCAGATTGTGTTGTTCACGCGAAGCGGTGCGCCTCTTTTTGTAAAGTATTCCAGTCGCTTATTGTTTGATCGAAGCACATGCCCGGATGCATTTGTAATCGTTACCTCAGTTTTATCACCGGCATAAGTTTCAAGCAGACGAATACTATCCACAAGCTGTGCCCAAATATGAAAAAATACAAACTCTTTTCCGTTAGCAGTGTTAGATCTAACAACTGCCGGTCGGATGTTTGGGAGTTCAGCTTCAATCTTTGCGATTTTCTCGGAGATGGCACTGTCAACGCGGGCGAGCTTTTCTTGTGCAAGCAGCACATGGTTTTCACCAACGGTCCCTTTTAACGCATTTTCACCTAACACCTTGATAGCTAATGAAATAGCAAATAACGGCATAAGTGCTACTAACAGAAAAAGCACGACCTGTTGACCGCGTAGCCCGACCTTAAACCGAAACCGCTCTTTACGATTTTTGTCTTTCATGTTCCCAAGAATAGTGCCAGACAGCGCGCCTTCTGTTAAGCCAAGCTTTGCAATGTATATCTCCGATCTGTTCCGTTTCCTCTGTTACATGAAAGCGGCGCGTGCGGACTCCTCCGTATCATAGATTTCAATAACGGTTGCGAGATGCGTTACCTCCAAAACTTCTTGAACTGCTTTCTGAGGGTTGAGCAAAACCAGTTTCCCACCCGATTCTTGACAGGACTTCAAGGTAGTCACTATTGCTCCCAACGCGCTACTGTCGATTAACGGGACGTTCTTTAAGTCAACGACTAATTTATCGTGCCCCGTTTGAAGTTGCAGTTCCATCTCCTTGCGAAATGCGTCTGTGGCATTTCCAAGAATTTTACCTTCTATATGAAGGGTGGCGATGTTTTCCTCCCCAATTGTTGTATCAAAATTCATAGGACTTATCCTTGGTATTCCTTTTCAGGATTTCGTATTATATATTACTTAGCTCCAGCTTCTACACAGATGTCGCCCCTACGGGGCTTGTCTTTCTTTCATACGTGTTTCTACACAGATATTGAAGAAACACCCAAGCAAATAAACCCTACGGGACTCAAGAGAGGTCGTATTTATGAGATACGCTCTAAACGGACGAAACAGTATCATACCTGTGTTCATGTGTTAACACGGCGCACCACAACATAACTTCTATTGAATTTTGGATTTGTGAAAACAGTTTCAATGCTCCCACCAAGTGCACTAAGATGCGTAGCACTGTCATCAATTTCAGTATTTATTATTTCCTGCCCACGCTTGTAAGCCACCCACCTTCCAGTCGGTTTTAGGAACGGCAGGCAGTACACCGCCGAATCTCGGATGGTTGCGACGTAACGGGTGAAGACCCAATCGTATGCGCCAGCACGATCGGGATCTTGCGCACAAACTTCCGCACGTTCGGTGAGTACTTCAACGTTGATCTTTTGATGAAGGTTTAGTTGCGGGATTAGAAATTTTAGGAAACTCCCTTTCTTTTTTGATGCTTCAATAAGCGTTAATCGGATGTCGGGCACGTAAATTTTCAACACAATTCCTGGGAAACCGGCTCCTGTTCCGATGTCAATTAAAGCGTCTCCGATTTTAAGTGTTATATGTTCCAAAACGCTTAACGCACCAAGAAAATGCTTATGAACAATCTCATTCTCATCTGTGATTGCGGTCAGGTTAATATGCGCATTCCACCGAAGCAGCTCGGTACGATACTTG
>JAKZUG010000225.1:0-2801 GCA_047516705.1 Candidatus Poribacteria bacterium
GGGTCAATCAACGCGCCCGCGAAACACGGGTAGTATCCGTACATCCATTATTCGACAAGCCCCAGATGACTAAAAAAACCGACGAGTACTTCGACACATACAGGACTGCATAGCACATCCGGGGGGGATGCAGTGCTTGGATGCCAGATGTGTGACGCGCTCGACCATGCGAAGGTAGAAAAACACGTAGTCTGGCTCGGTGTGAATTAGTTTAGACGTTTGATAAGATATTACGTGTAATTTTTGAAGGGTTCGATCGTAGAAAATTAGGTCAATAACCCAAGCGAAGACAATAAGGAGTTGTAAAAAGTGAGACTCCAGTTGTCCATCGCCCATAGGAAGCAAATCTCCATTGCGAATGTGAACAACAATGAAAAAATTAAGAGTGCAGTTTGGTAAGAAACTACGGGACCTAAGAAAACAAAGAGGTATAACCCAAGAACAACTCGCAGAAGCAGCATCGATTTCCGTTGATTTTTTGAGCCTTGTGGAACGTGGAATCAATGGGCCGTCTTTTGAGACACTTGAGAAATTAGCTTGTGCGCTTGATGTGCCCGTAAAACAACTTTTTAACTTTGAATCCCCGGAGTAGATCTCTATGTTTAGTCCTCCAAAACGTCGTGCAACACGACAACGCAGTGGCTATACTGTTTCAGGAGAAAAGACTGGTAGTGAGGCAAAAATAGTAAGTGCTTGTGCTTACAATGTTCAATCTCTATGCCTCATTTTGTCGTTTGATAACCGCATTGCGAATCTTGTACCTCAATTTACAGAGAAGATTGGTATGGCTGCAATTGGCGGTTATATAAAAGTCGAAGAATCAGCGAAAATTTCCTACACAATCAAAGTTCTTGACCCTATTACCGAAATGGTCATCACTGAAAACGCCAAAATCACGGAATTACCACAAGGGAGTTGGTCCAAGTTTGGGACTCATGTGCAATTTGATAACCCATCGCATTATGAAACAGTGTTATTAGAAGGGACAATCAGCCTAAACGCGGTACATACGAAATTCCTTGGAAAGGTTCACTTTTTGGGTATTGACCTTGATCTTGTCACTGAATATGAAAGTTCAAGTGTCACAGTAAATTTTGGTGAAAATGTAAAAGAAGATTTCGGTAAGAAGACACATTTATCAAGTCCAGAGCTTTACTACTGGAATCACGAGCAACCCTTCACTATTGAACCAGTAGTTGTTGAAGGACAAGTTGTGACAACATCAGGTGCTGGCGATCAACTCGTTTTGAAAGCATGCAATCGCTGTGCACGCTTCCTACCAATCGACCTTCTTGATGAAAGGAAACAGTTAGGATTTGGTAATCATTGCGTCAAACGCGCTCCATGCACCCACAAGGCTTTTTCACGCTTTTCTATCGAAAATTCTGCAGATTTAGAGCAAATTGACCCTCAACTTCAAGACAAAATCAGCAGAGACAGGGACTTAATTCAAGCATACTACGGTTTCCAACTCGAATGCAAGGCCTGCAAGAAACTACATGTTAATGCACCCTTGAACCCTCTTAGAAACGAAGCACAAAGACGCGAAGATAGTCTCAGAAGACGGGCAATTGAGAGGCTTGTAAGAAACTTACTTAAGATTGACTGGATATTCTATGAATTCCGTCGGCAAAAACATTCAGAGGAGTTCGATACATATATATGGAATAAGTTTGGCAGAGAATGTTTTGCGTGTGGGAAATCATTACCAACTGTAAGGGCTATGGAGTTGGATCACACGTTACCACTGGCTTACCTCTGGCCTCTTGATAAAACTGCGACTTGCCTTTGCGGCACTTGCAACGCGAGTAAAAGTGATAAATTCCCCTTCGAGTTTGAAAGCTATAGAGAAATCGGGAAACTCGAACGCCTTGCTGAATTAACAGGAATCGATAAAAGCCGACTTTCACTCCAGAAAAAAGAGGTAAACATGGAAGCCGTTGAGGAACTCGAAAAACGAATTGAATGGTTCTTTGACGATTTTCTATCTGCCCCCGAGTATCAAAAAATTAGGGAAAGTAAAAAGGCCGCTGATCTCATCGTGGCTGCAATCCAACGAGTCTTGGACGAATGCAATACAGGTTTGGATCTGGTTCAAGCGTATCAAGAGAGAACAGGGAATCCCCCTAAAACCATTACTCTGTCAACATAACGGATTGAGATGAAAGGTTCTGAGCCTGCTCCTCCTCACTTTTTCAGTAAAGGACTAGGTACTGGTGATCGGTGACCGTTCCTTTGTCACGAATACCGTGTGACTCACAGTGGGCTACACTTTCATCGAATGTATCAGCGTGTGCAAACCATTTTTTGGCGACCTTCTCTAGTTCAACCGCCATGTTACATTTTCTACTTTTTCCCAAGTGGAACACAAGAACCCCTCCGTGCCTCAACCGTTCCTTTGCTTGACGGATGACGGATTCATAAACAGCCATCTCCGTCTTTTGCCGTTCATCGATAAAAAAGCGAGGTTTCTCCTTGAAATCGGCATCAGACCATCCACTGAACCACAACCGAAGCCAATTGGCAAGATAAAATCGTGTGCTATCAAAAAAGGGCGGTGAGGTAATCACTGCGTCTAGATTATCAATCTCTGATGGCCACCAGGATGTCGCATCTTGGTGGTAGATCCTTCCCTCAACAAAAATCTCTGGTAAAGAAGCATCTAAAGAGCGCGAAACCTTTTCTTTTAAGCGTTCAATAAGTGACCGATATTCAAACTCCCCGGAAGGCGCATAAGGGGTTATCGGATGAGATCTTCGGCTCAGCGCGTATGGTCGATTCCCGTGAAGAATGTGTAGACA
>JAKZUG010000226.1:0-3818 GCA_047516705.1 Candidatus Poribacteria bacterium
GCTTTGCCACATCCTGAATTTAAACTGACCCCGAATCCTATAGAAGTTAGTTGTAGGAGAGGAACGGAAAAGGCAACGAAAGACCTCCACCTTGAGGTGCTACAAGGTGAATTTTATATCAGTGATATTAAAGTCACACGAGGATCAGTTCTTCGTGTTGGTTATTCCAAAAACTTCCAAACAAAAAACAACGCGTTCAAAAAAGTTCTTTTGGAGATTGACTGCAACCAACTCAGCGACGAATTGAATGTGGTAAAACTAAGTTTTGAACTCCTCGGTTTTTCCCAACCTATTGAAAAGCAAATTCATATCCGAAGAGAGATAGTACCAGAACCACCAAAATTGTTCGTACCACCAATGAGCCTGGACATCACACAGGATCGCAAGAAAACACATACCTTAACGCTTCAGAACAGAGGCGAACGTCTATTGACAATTCAGAATATTGTATTCAACAGTCCTTCCAAATTAGTCCAGATGCCAAATGTTGAATTCCCTTTAAGTATTGAAGGTAGTGAACACCATAATATTGAAATGCAGATTTCTGCCGTTGGTATTGAACCCAAAACTTACCCCATCAACTTTACCATCAACTCCAATTGTGAGGATGCTCCAGAATATGAAGGTGCCCTGAATGTAAACGTTAAAGAACTGGAAGCATATCCGCATTACCTCGCCATTGATTTCGGGACAACGAATTCGTGCTGTGCTTACCTTGATTTGAAAACCTATAAACCAAAACTCATACCTTTGGATAGTGAAGCAACTCCACCAGAAATAATGCCTTCAACAATTATCTATCATACGCAACCAAAAAATGGTAAGGTATGTCATGTCGGATATGATGCTGAAACAGACCGTACTAGTGAAATTGATGGACCTTACTATATCAGTTCAGTTAAACGCTGGTTAGGGTATGAATGGGGACGCTACTTCCCGGACAATCAAAATTTACAACCGTGCGATGTAGTTGCGGATATTCTCAAGCACATTATTGAGCAAGCAGAAAGGTATCTGGATACTATTACTACACAATCGAAGGTGAAGAAATGTATAGTTACCTATCCGACAATGTTTCCACATGAGCAACGGGCAGACTTGAGACGGGCATTTGAAAAAATTGGCATCGACGATGTTATCCTCATTGATGAGGGGTCGGCAGCTTCTATCGCAACAGTTTTTCAAAGACGTGTAAAAGACACCTCAAAGGGCTATAGAATGCTGGTTTATGATTTTGGGGGCGGGACCATTGACATCGTCCTATCCCAAGTCACTAACAATGATGGAGAAATAAGATTTGAACCACTTGCCAGTGCTGGAAACCCGAGATACGGTGGTGAGGATGTAACACATGCAATTGTTGAAGTTATTTTGGAAAAGCTTAAGACCAAAATTCGGAGCGTAAATCCGAATCTCAGTTTTAAGATTCCTTATTTTGATCCCAGAAAAACACCTGAACCTTCTGAAAAAACAAGTATTGATAGAGCAAGGCAAAATAATTTAAGTATATTGTATAGTCAGGCGGAAAAAATGAAAAGAGAACTCAGCGAAAAACCAGAAACGACAGGATATTTTGGTGTTATAAGTGTTGTTGTTGGAAGTGACACACGATCACTTGAAAATCTAACCCAAGATGATATTACCGTGCAGTTGTCAACGCAGCAATTGCAGAAAATTATCGAACCTGGATTAAGTAAAACTTTTGATGATATTGACGCAATGATGGAAGCCAGTGATGCACGCTTGCCTGACTTTGTCATTCTTGCAGGTCAATCCTCAAAAATGCGTGCTGTTAAACAGATGATGCATGCCCATTTCCAAAGTAAGTACGGAAAAAATATTGACGTTCAGCTGGGGAATCCGCCTAAAGAATGCGTTGTGTTGGGTGCTGCGGAATATGGGCGGCATCATACAGTTTCGTTTATTGATGGAAACTGGATTGAGTACGATGCTGATTTGGCAAATATAACACACTCACGACTCGGTATCGTTCAAATTAGAGGGAGACAACCGATTTTTAGTGAAGTTATTCCCAAAGGAAACCGAATACCTGATAATAGTCGAAATACCGTAGACTTTCCGCTTCGCTCGCGAGAAACTTATATTGATGTCCACGAGCATTTCGGCACGGATGATGACCTAACAAACAGTTCGCAAATTGCTAGTTACACACTTACATTATCAGAAAATGTGACGAAGGAAGAATTACGAAATGCGCGTTTAGAGATGTCTGTCAGAGCTGACGGTGAGATTGAATTAAAGGCACTTGTAGGTGATGAAAAATTTAACTCAACTGTGAAGAAGAAGAAACCACCATTTGTAGACAAAATTTAAGTGAAAATTGACATCAACCAGCATTGATTGTTATATTTCTAACAACGGATTTCCCATGCAGAAAATCGTATGTATCATTGATCTTTCTACCACCGAAATTCAGATTGGCGTTTTCACTGAAGAACAATTTAAAATCATCAGTCCGGCATTCCCATGGAAGGTTGGGTTTCGGCAGGTAACCGATGATATATTAGTTCCCTGTTTTGGAAAAGCGTTGGACCAGCTTGACCCAGATAACCCCACAGAGATTCGGTTCATAGACTTAGATGTAAAATTCAAGGAAATTACAGATGAAAAAACCTTGGAATGCTTATTTAACGCATTTTTTGAGGAGATTTTTTATCGGTGGTTACCTCAGCATGGATATCCAATAGCAGCGATGTCGGTATATGTCGTTATGTCATATCAGTGGACATCCATACATCGCCAACATCTCAGAAGGGCACTCAAGCGCACTAAAAATGATGCGCCGATTTCATTTCTCAAATCATCAGACGTGACACTTCGGGGTGTACTCAGCCAAATTTTATGCCTTTCGGCATATTATCAGAAGGCGTGGATAGATATATTTACTGATGTTAACAAATGCCATCTCTCTATGATAGATTTTGAACGAGACGATTGCATAGTTTATCATACAATCTGTAATCAAGGGGAAGAAAATGTTACGGTTGAGTTGTGCGATATATTGCGGTTTACCGATTTTTCCGTGGATATCGACAAAAAGATTTTAGATGTGCAGAATGCCGTGCAGACGGTTGCAGAAGATATGTCTGTTGTAGTTGGTTTTTCTGGCAGATTAGACGATACTGCCCTAAAATTCATTAAGTTGTTGCAAGCGCGGTGCAGGGCAACATTTCTTGAACCGCAGGAGAGCGCAACACTTTTGGGCGGTGCAGAATTGGTGCGGAAATTTGAGGAAGAAAGCCTTGAAAAACCACTTCATTTTGTCTATCATTTTTGCTTCGGTGTGCATTTACCTGATGGAAAATGGGTTGAACTTGTTTCTAATACATGGACACCACCCTATCATCGCAAAAGAGCCTTTCGTGTCACTGGGGATGTTAAAGAATTCGATGTCCATCTTTACTGCGGTTTATCCGTGACCGCTAACAGCGATGTTCACCATCTTGCGACGCTTGAGATTGTCCCGCAGGAGGATAAAAAGTATACATTAAACAGTCCGATGGAATTTATACTTTCTGTTACCTTGAATGATGCTACGCACGGTACATTTGCTTTACATCTTCCGAATCCGCAGGAGCCGAGATCGGTTGAATTTATAGTGCCAGTTTTGATGGACTAAAACCATATTCCCTTCAGATTATACATGGGAAATGCAAATGTCTCAATTCAAACCTATGTTATTGTCCCTCACATTAGTCCTATTTGGGTTCGCTTCAATTGGGTATTCACAAGATAACGTAGAACAACCAGACGTTGAACCAATTTTATGGGAATCTCTGTTCCGCACTGTGTTAATC
>JAKZUG010000227.1:0-10289 GCA_047516705.1 Candidatus Poribacteria bacterium
CCCGATCATGTCAATCCCATCGATGACGCGTCTGTTCAACTTTCCACAGAGATCACACATCAGAGACACCAGTCTTTACGACAACATCTTTTTCGAGGAGAATCATGTCACGGAGTACCTCGGTAAATCGGGCATCGACAGATTTGATGAAACCGACTTCGGAAACAACGACCAAGCCGCAAACCTCGCTGTGAGTGACCACCGTCCCGTCTGGGCAGTTTTTAGCGTAACCCAGGAGGACGATGATGGGGAGCGTGCGACTTCCGATGACGCTGAAGACGAAAGTGCTGCCGAGGTGGAGCCTACGTCTGAATCTGCGAACAGACTGGATGTCAATGAGGATGGTGTCGTCAATATTCTGGATTTAGTCGCTGTTGCCAATGGGTTCGGCAAAACCGAACCCGACATCAATGGTGATGGTATTGTCAACATACTGGACCTTGTGGTTATCGCGGAAGAACTTGGAAGCTGAAATGGTCATTAGTGAAATCCGGTCGCTGTCCCGCGACGAAAACGATCTGTTCCGAACGGTTACCAAGCGGATCTATGAGCAATGGAATGCGCAGCTCCAGCAGTGGGATCTTAGACGGATTGAATTCATCTTCGAGGATCCGGAGCTCCCGGTGCGCTCAGACAATCCCGCGGTGGCAGTAGAACAGCGGCATGGGTGGCTTATCCCACCGGAATGGGAATTCCAGTCGGAGGTTTGGGAGTACGAGCGGAGGTCTCCGGTGCCGGAAACCGTGTATAATCATGACAGTGAGGTGGACTTGCTTGATGGCGAGGTCCCCATTATTAAGGAAAGTTAAGGAACGTGGCATTTTTCTATTTTATAATAAATTCTTTAGGATCAATAATAAACCATCTAAATTCAAACAGTGGTCTAATAGCGGCAATTGCCACAGTCATTCTCGTAGTCATTACATGGCGGTACGTCCGGCTGACAGATAATCTACTTAAATCTACTTACAGACCTCAAATTGTTGTTTCTCTGCATATAAGCCGGTTCCCTGATAATTCTGATGTCTACAACAAATATATTTCTGTAGAAAATGTAGGAACTGGTGTTGCCCGTAAGCTGATTTTCGGTGGGGACCTTGATTTTGAAACCGAAGATGGTATTCCGCTGAATCAAATTCACTTTTTCAAAAATGGAATTGATGCACTCGCCCCTGGAAAGGATAGAGGACACCAAGTCACTTATCTAAGAGGACCAGCGAGTCCTCCAGAAGTGGAACAATATAACCCCGTTGTGATTACTGTTGCTTACAAAGATTGGATAGGTGGTGATTACGACGATGAATTTACACTTGATTTTAACGACCTGAGTTTACCTGGTTGAAAACGGAAATGCAGACAGTATGACCTACACAGCCATGTTATATCTCGTCTTTGAGCGATAGGGCGATTATCAGAAGTAGAGGTTCTCAGATGAAACGCAGATTGGAACTCGCGTCAAAGGTCGCGCCAGTTGTCCGGGAGGAACTTGAGACGGTGCGGCAGTCTTTGGGTTGTGAACTGGAGTTTGAGCTTTTCCTTGTGCTGGATGGGCGAGAGGTTCGGTTTGTGATGGAGCCGGTGTAACGTACACCGTGGCGGAAATCCTCATTGGAAGGGGCTAGCGAGGTGTCCGAGTTATTGATACAACTGATCGGCGTAGTCATAACACTATTGATAGCTTACTGCTTTTTTAAGGCACATCAACCAACAAGATTTCCTTTTAGAGCGAGCGTTTATAGTTTCATTTTAGTGATCGTATTTATCCTTGTAATGCTTAGGTCCCCCTGGTGGGGATAGAAATGGCTCTTTGCGGAGCATTTGCCTGCCATTTCACTCTGATTGGTGCCGTGCATCTAATTACGAACGATTGCGAGAAGTACGAGAGAGATGCAAAAATCTGGATAAATTCAATGACACTTCTTATAGCGATAACCGGCTTTTTGACGTTAGTGATGGACTATCCAAATACAAAGTCAGTGTTGCATCCACTTGTCCTCGGTTTCGCTGCTGGTTTTCTTGGCGTAATGTTGGATCCGAGAAGAAACACAGGACGTAGGGAAGAAAATTTGTAATTTTTTCGTTTCTTTGGTATACTCTCTATAACTTGGCGGATAGGAGTATCACCTCGGCGCGCCTCCGCGTCGAGTCCTATCCAACCCCGTGATACGGGTTGAATGCCGGTTGCCAAGGGAAGCCTTCAATGATTATAGATGTGTTTGAATTTGAAACAGATTGACGCGACAGGAGACAATCTGGCATAAGGAGCGTTATGAAGAAAACACCTTCATGGGCAGATGACCAAGCCTTCGGTAGAAACACAAGGTATTCGTCAGAACGTGCACAAAGAGCAGTGGATGTCAATTGGATACGAAACGCTGATGGCAACTGGTATTTACTGGATGAGTTGCCTCGAACTCTACCGAGTATGCGATGCGATGGTATTTACATCTTATGGTATTTTGATGAGTCTCACGCGCCTCAAACCGTCAGGGTTGGTATAAAAGGGGTCAACGATCATTTAGGGATGATGCGTAAGGATCCTGAAGTTGAAAAGTACGCTGAGCACCCTTTATACATCACGTGGGCAGAGGTTAAATCGCCTTCTTTAGATTATTTACAAAGGATATGGTCTTATCTCTGCAAGGCAGAGGTTAAATCGCCTTCTTTAGATTATTTACAAAGGATATGGTCTTATCTCTGCAAGGAATTAGAACCGCTTGTGGGACCGCGCTGTCCACAAGTTGACGCGACCCGAGTGGTACTGCCATGGGCTCCTATTAAGGAGGCTTCCGGAGCATCATCAGTAAAACAAACACCTACACCAGAACCCACTGCTCAACAACAAGAGGCTTCCGGATCATCAGCAATATCAGAACCCACTGCTCAACAACAAAGAGCTCCTATCAAGGAGGCTTCCGGAGCATCAGCAGTAAAACAAACACCCACATCAGGCCCCAACCCTCAACAACAAAAGGCTATCCATATAACAGAAGGACCACTGCTCATTATTGCAGGGCCTGGATCTGGCAAGACCTTTACACTCGTTGAACGGATTTATCATTTGATTTCCAAACACGACATTCCGCCGGAACGACTCTTTGTCTCAACCTTCACAGAGAAAGCCGCCGCTGAACTCATCACCCGGGTCTCGTCAAGACTGGCTGCCGATAACATTGCGGTCAACCTCAACGAGATGTATATCGGCACGTTCCATTCGATCTGCCTTCGCTTCCTTGAGGAGAACCGAGAATTTACCCGTTTGAAGCGAAGCTTCACGCTATTGGATCGGTTCGATCAGCAGTATTTTCTCTATCAACATCTCTCTGATTATCAAGAGATTGAGGGGAGCGAGCACATCATAAACGGTTGGGGTTGGCGAGGGGCGGCGAATCTCATGACGTGGGTGAATAAAGTGAGCGAGGAGGCACTGGATCTGGAAGATTTACTGAACGCGCCCGAGCCTGAAGTTCAGGCGTTGGGACGTTGTTATCAACAGTATCAGACACATTTGGAAGAAGAGAACTATCTCGATTTCTCCACCATCCAGCTCGAAGCGTTGCGTCTGCTTGAGGGACACCCAGAGATACTTAACGAAATCCGCGATAAGATCCAGTATTTGATGGTCGATGAGTATCAGGACACCAATACCATCCAAGAACGTATCCTGTTCAAACTCGCCGACCCCGACTTCAATCTCTGTGTCGTTGGCGATGACGATCAGGGACTTTATCGGTTCCGAGGTGCCACGATACGGAATATCCTTGAGTTTCCACAGAACTTTTCGGACGGTGCCTGTCAACAGGTCAAACTCACCACGAATTACCGATCCCACCCAGACATCATCGAATTCTATAACGAGTGGATGGATGCCTCCAATACCCCCGATTTCCCCGGTTGGACAGCAGATGGCAAGACGTTCCGTTACGAGAAGGAGATCGTTCCGAACACTGAAAATGAATTTGTGGAAATGCCTACTGTGATGAAAGTTTCAGGGGATCTGGAGTCTGAAAATTGGCACGGGGAAGTCCTTGCATTTCTTTATCGTCTCAGGGATAGCGGTGCCTTGACGGATTGGAATCAGGTTGCTTTCCTTTTTTCGTCGGTGAAGAATGCGAAGGTTGTTGCTCTGGCGGAGGCGTTAGAGGCGGGTGGTATCTCGGTCTACTCGCCGCGCTCGAATCAATTCTTTGATCGCAGGGAAATTCGCTTAATGATCGGCGCGCTGATATCCCTCTTTCCACAGTTTCGAGAGGCCCGGGAATGGAAGGAAGGTGTGCAGTTTGAAATCTGGGAGTATTACGATAACGACTGTTATCAGGAATTTTCCGATGAATGTCGCAATCCAGAAAATAGGACACTCCATGAGTGGTGTCAAGAACGAGCAGAAACGCATCATCCGCTGACTGACGCGACAGACTACGTTTTCTCTGGGCTGTTCTATGAGTTGTTGCAGTTCCCCCTATTCAGTCAATACCTCGGCGATGTAACACAGGGCGATGCGATCGACAATCGTCCCGCGCGAAACTTGGCGATCTTCTCACAGTTGCTCAATAAGTATGAATACCTGCATCACATTACTGTCCTCACGCAGAATAATCTTGATGGACATCTCTGGCGACTGTTCAATCAATTTTTCCGTTTTCTGAAGGATGGCGGTATCGACGAATATGAGGATGCGTCTGAATACGCCCCGAGTGGTTGTGTGTCGTTTATGACAATTCACCAGTCGAAGGGTTTGGAGTTCCCTGTTGTGATCGTCGGATCCATGCACGCTGTGCCTCGCAAGCAGCATACCGACCTTGATAATTTACTTCAGCAGAAATACTATAGTAAAGAACCCTTTGAGCCACTGGAGAAAACCAAATACTACGATTTCTGGCGACTGTTTTATACCGCCTTTTCCAGAGCACAAAATCTCTTGCTCCTCACGTGTCAGGAGAAAACAGGTCGGGGGCGTACCCCGTCAAAATATTTCGCGCCTGTCTATGATCCGGTCTGTTCTTGGCGGGACGCGGCATTTCAACCTGAAGATCTCACGCTCGAAACGATCAAGGACGTAGACCTCAAAAGCGAGTATTCATTCACCTCGCACATCACCGTTTTTGAGGATTGCGCCAGACAGTACAAATTCTATCACGATCTCGGGTTCGCCCCCATTCGCCGGGACCCAATTCTCTTTGGGACATTAGTCCATCAGACGATTGAGGACATCCACAAAGCCGTCCTGAGCGGCGAAGAACATATTGTAACCGATGAGCAGATTGAGAATTGGTTTGAGGCGAACTATACGTATCTCTCTCGACAGGAACGCCTCTATCTAAGTTCAGGTGGGCAAAAAGCAGCATTGGATCATATTCTGAGATACGCGAACCGTGAACAAGAAACCTGGGATCGTCTTCGTGAAACGGAGGTACAAGTCTCGCTTGTCAAGGATTTGTATATTCTCAAGGGACATGTGGATCTGATTCGTGGAGAAGGCAACACGGTGGAGATTGTCGATTTCAAGTCGGAACAAAAACCCGACCTTAATATCGACCAGGAGAATGTAGACCGTTACCGCCGTCAACTGGAGGTGTATGCGCACATCATTGAAGGACGCACAGGACACAAGGTGAGTAAGATGCACCTCTACTATACAGGCAAGGGCGACGGTAATCCGTATGTCAGCTTTGACAAAGACGCACGATCGATTGATCAGACGATGGCGACGTTTGATGGAATAGTTGAGCGTATCGAAAACAAAGACTTTGAAATAGCATCCCGTCCTGAGAAACTGTGTAGGAACTGCGATCTCAAAGCATATTGTGACGCACATAGTTAAACTGAACAACTGGGAGGTATCTTTTGGTAATAACTGCTGTGAATGCGATTCCAAAGTCTAAGATAGAAAAGTTTTGTTGAGTAATAACTTAGAGTTCTGCTCATTTAATTGAAATTGAGGTTACTTATTCCATGAACAAAGAAAGATTTGACGAAAAACTAACTAAATTGCTCAAAACTCACCCGGACTTTGTTGATGATACTGGTGAACTTCTCCGGGATAAGGTTAAGCTCTATGCATGGGATTTCGACCATGACCTTATCAATCTGTTGCTTACCGACAAAGATATGGAATCAAAATTCTTTGAGGAAATCAACGGACGCTGGATTTTCAACAACACTACCTTCGTTGACTATATCAATGACAGAAACTTTTACGCTAATTCCTATACCCAATTCCGCAATCGAATCGGCTTGAATATCGACAACAAATCCCTCCGTGAACGAGGTGAAGTTGCACTCGTCTGGCCCTATAAAGATTGTGTCTTGGAGGGCGATCAGACGCGCGAGGAAGAGAAACGTCAAGAGATCTTTTTCAATGAACTGCTCGCGCCTGACGAAATCAACCGCATGCTCGATCCAAAGGTGCTCACCAACTGGAAACGCTACCCCGCTGAAGGTGAACAAGATCTAACAAACATCGAGCGGGATGAGGAGCGTGAGAACCTAATTCGCGACAACCTCCTCATCAAAGGCAACAACTTAATCGCTCTCCACTGTCTGAAACAGCAGTTCCGAGGACAAGTAAAACTGATTTACATTGACCCTCCGTACAATACTAAAGGAGATGCTAACATTTTTGGGTATAACAATTCTTTCAATCATTCCAGTTGGTTAACATTTATGAAGAACCGACTGGATGTCGCGAAGGATTTGCTATCAAAAGATGGAGTTATAACTGTTGCTATAGATGACTATGAGTACGCCCATCTCAAGTTATTATGCGATGAAGTCTTTGGAAGCGAAAATTATATCGGAACTATTGTGGTCGAAAGCAAGCCAAGTGGCCGAACAACGAATACTCACTTTGCCACCTGCCATGAATACGCTCTATTTTATGCGAAGGTTATTGATAACGTAGTAATAAATCTTATGGAGTTGACAGAGCAACAAGAATTGTTTTTTGATCGCGAGGATGATGTAGGTAAATATCATCTTTCACCCTTTAGGAGAAGTGGTGGCTATTCAACTCCTGCGGAGAGACCTAATTCTTTCTATCCTATTTACTATAAAGAACAAGGAAATGAATTTTCTTTAGAGAAAAAAGAGGGATTTGTTGAAATTCTACCGTTAGACTCACAAGGGGAAAAACGAGTATGGCGACAGACTAGACCTTCTTTCTTAAGACTCGTAGAGAAAGGAGAAATAATTTGCCGAAAATCCAGGGGCAAATGGACTCTGTATATAAAAGACAGAATGCCGGAGGGACGCAAAACTAAAACAATATGGAGTGACTCGAAATATGACGCTTCAGCGCATGGGACAATGCTGCTTAAAGGAATATTTGATGGCGAAAAAGTCTTCAGTTATCCCAAGTCGATTCATGCTGTGAAGGATACGATTAATCTTCTCACACAACGAGACAGTAATGATATTGTTTTGGACTTTTTCGCTGGATCTGGTACGACGGGGCATGCCGTATTAGAACTGAACGAACAGGATGGAGGCAACCGGCAGTTTATCCTCGTTGAACAATTAGAAAAGCATATAGCGGTTTGCCAAGAACGGTTAGAGAAGGTTATTGCACAAAATGAAATTATGGGGCGAGATTTCCTCTCATGCGAACTGATGCCTTACAATGAAGCCTTCATGGATCGGATTCAATCCGCAGAGTCTATCGAAGAACTCTTTGATATTCTGGATGAAGTGTCAAGTGAATCTTTTCTGAACTGGTACATCAACCCCGAATTCCCCGAAGAGGCGGCAGATTATTTTATCACTATTGACGACGTAGATAAACAAAAACAGCTGCTGGCAGAGTTGCTGGATAAGAACCAACTCTATGTACATCTCTCCGAAATTGAGGACGAGAAGTTTGAGGTCAGTGAATCTGATAAGGTGCTCAATAAGGATTTTTACGGAGGTGACGATGATGCGTGATCTGCTTAACCCACATGGATTTCTTTATGAACAACTTGATGTCCTGTCCAAATTTCACGCCCTGAATGAAGAAATACCTGACAGCATTACGCAGAATCTGAATCCGGTTTTTGAAATCCGTGAGTATCAAGAGGAAGCGTTCGCTAGGTTTATCTACTGCCTCAGAGAAGATTTCGATGGCAAGAGTACGCCACTTCATCTTCTATTTAACATGGCAACAGGCAGTGGTAAAACGCTCATCATGGCGGGGTTGATCCTCTATCTCTACGAGAAGGGACACCGTAATTTTCTCTTTTTCGTCAATTCTACCAATATAATTAGAAAAACGCAGGATAACTTTCTGAACTCCGACACCTCAAAATACCTTTTCAACAAAGAAATCTATATTGGGGGAAAGCGACTCGTTTTGACAGAGGTAGAGAATTTTGAGGATGCCAACGAAAACGACATCAACATCTGTTTTACAACGATTCATCAGCTCCATACCGATATGACGACAGAACGGGAGAATGCTCTAACCTACGAGAGTTTCGGAGACAAGAAAATCGTTCTATTGGCAGATGAGGCGCATCACATGAATGTCAGCACTCGATCCCAATCCCGATCGCAACTGGAATTGTTTGAGAGCTGGGAAAACACGGTGGAACGTATATTCCAGTCCAACGAGAACAATCTATTATTGGAATTCACCGCTACACATGATTATGAAAATAGTGATATGAGTGAGAAGTATCGAGATAAGGTTATCTATCGCTATGGTTTCAAAAATTTCAGAGATGATCGGTTCTCGAAAGATGTTACCCTCGTGCATTCCGATTTAGATTTGCCGGATCGCATCTTACAAGCACTTATTCTCAATCAGTATAAACAGCAAATTGCGGCAAAACACAGGATTCAACTGAAACCGGTCATTCTGTTTAAGGCACAGAAGACAATCGCTCAGTCACGAGAAAATAAGGAAAACTTCCACAGACTGGTCGATGGATTAACTGGGAACCAGATTGACCGGATTCGAGCATCAGAGGTGGAAGTGGTTCAAAGTGCATTCCGCTTCTTCGATGAGAGAAACATCAGTTCCGAACAATTGGCACAATACCTGAAATCAGATTTTCAAGAGAGATACTGCCTTTCGGTTAACGATGAAGCCGAGAAGGAAACCAATCAGATTCTCGTCAACACGCTTGAGGATAAAGAGAACCCGATCCGTGCGATTTTCGCCGTTCAGAAACTCAATGAAGGATGGGATGTGTTGAATCTTTTCGACATCGTCCGCTGTTACGAGACTCGCGATACCAGATACAGCAGACCTGGAAGAACAACTATTTCCGAAGCACAGCTCATTGGACGCGGGGCTCGCTACTTTCCCTTTACCTTGTCTGATAATGATTCCGAATCTGATCAGTCTGAAAATGATGAGAAGTTTCGCCGGAAGTTCGACGGGGATCTCGATCATGAGTTACGAGTGCTCGAAGAACTTCACTATCACAGCGTTAACGATTCACGCTACATCTCTGAAATCCAAACGGCACTCCGCGATGAAGGTATTATTGATGAAACTGTCGTGACTCGCGAGTTAAAGTTAAGAGCAAGTTTTAAAGAGACCGATCTCTACAAATATGGTGTTCTCTGGGTGAACAAACGGGCGGAAAGAGACTATCAAAATGTGACATCTTTTGCAGACTTAGCGGATCTGAGTGTGAGACGGAAAAATCACGAGCATACGATCCATGCAGGATCCGGGGGTGTTACTGCCGCAATGGATGCCAGGGAATCTGGCAGCACACAGCACGCAGACAGCCGAGACGTACACTTGGTTGATATTGAAAAAAATATCGTTCAATCTGCTATTGCACGCAATCCGTTCTTCAAGTTTGCCTCACTCAAGCAATATTTTCCGCAGTTGACATCCATGCACGAATTTAGAACTTCGAGAAACTACTTGGGTGGACTCGAAATCACTTTCAAAGGCGATTTTTCCTATTTGGAAGAGAACCCTTCGGAGAAACTCACGGCGTGTTGCGACCTATTAGATAAAATCGAGACTGAACTACGGAAGCAGATTACTGACTACGAAGGCACAGCGGAATTCCATGAGGAACGAATTAACGCTATATTCACAGGAAAAAAACTGAAATTCAGTGCCGACAACCCTCGCATTAATCCTGAAAGTCAAATGTTCGACGAGCAGTTTGTGAGCGTCAGGGACTGGTATGCCTTTAACGGCCTCTATGGCACCAGTGAAGAAAGGGGACTCGTAAGGTTCCTAAGTAGATGGATTTCACAGTTAGAGGAAACTTACGAGGACATCTATCTCCTTCGCAACGAGCGGCATTTTTCCCTCTACAATTTCTCTGACGGTCGAGGATTTG
>JAKZUG010000228.1:0-3680 GCA_047516705.1 Candidatus Poribacteria bacterium
GTTGAGGGCAGGATAATTGATCGTAGGACCCCCAGGTGGTCGCCGGATGGGAAACAGATACTTTATACCGAAACCGAGTATACATTTGAGAACAGAGGCAATATATTAAATATAGAATTCCTTTTTCTGAAGGCGAATCGCTATTTAATTTGTGATCAAAACGGCGAACACATACTTCAGTTGAGCATCTCAAAGAAGTGGAAGTCTCAAGATATTGATTGGATGGATAACGGTGAATCCGTACTTTTGAGTGCGGCAGAGCTTAAGCTAAACAAACTTATATTAAACGATTACCACCACTATAATATCTATAAGTATAATATTGCAACAAAGAAGATAACCCGATTGACGGATCACCCCGGAAGTGATTATGAGGTCGATTGGATTAGCGGTTATACGTTGCCGGTCTCCCCAAAGGGTAAGATGCCAACACAATGGGGTCAGATCAAAAAAGGTACGCCGAACCCAAAGTGATCATTAACTTGGGCAACGTTGGTTGAAGTAAAGAACACGGAATATCAATGTCCAAGCCCCGGCGCGGTGAGGACCTCTGTTCCGACAGTACCGTCGGTGATGTTGAAGATTGATGGAAATTCATCTCGCCAACCGTCATTGGCACCCGGACAAAATTGGCGGGCGTTGCCTTCAATCGCTGTCACACCAGGGATACGCGCAGCGAGTCCGGCAGAGTGTAAGAACGATGCACCGGGACACGTCAGGTCCTGTACGGCGAGGAACATACCGTATTCTGCGGCGGCGGCACCCATCAGCAACGCCTGAGACTGCCCTTTACATGCCTTGAGCGCAACGCCGGAATACCCTTGCTCACGTGCCAATAGGAAGGTCTCGAAGTCGGTTAGCGATTCGTCTATCACCACGGGTTTTATCTCAGCGGCTTTGTGCATCCTATTTTCGGGGTGTGCCTTCAGATCTCGATCGGTTGGTTGCTCGATATAAGCAAGGCGTTGGAAGGCGTTACTGTCTGCCTCTTGAATCTGGTTGATAAATTCCAATAGATATTCAACGTTCTGGCATGTTTCATTGAAATCAGCCGAGTAGTGCCAAGTATCAATTCCGCGTTTCGCTTGTGTTTCCGCGGTAACTTTATCAATTGCGAGGACGCGTGCTACGTCCCAGTCGAGATCGTCGCCGTTCAGTTTAATTTTCAAATGCGTCAATCCATCGGCAATAATCCATTCAGGGAGCGTCTCCGGTAGACCGTCATTGAGGCGTTCTGCGATATCAGCGTCGGTGAGAGGATCCAGCGCGCCGATAAGATGATAGAGTGGCATGTTAGGTTTCGGTTGGCGTGAAGTATATTGGTCGAGATATTTTCCGGTGAACTGTTCATTCAAAAAGTGAGATAAATCTGCCTGAATGAAGTCTTCGCCTAATCCGTCGTAACTGTTGATGCCGTTTGCTTTCCCGAACGCATCGTGGATCGCGGCATCAATCGGACTCATCGTGACGACGGTGCAGAGTTTCGGCATTGGCGACGCGAGTTGCATGTCGCGAGACAACACATCGGCGATTTGTAAGAATTCGGGTTCAAGCACTTCAGAGAGTTCGAGTGGATGCGCGCATAATTCGCAATCTTGTGTTGCGTCTACTGCTAATTCGGCGAGTTTTTTCATCGCCGCGAGACTCTGGTCAAAAGGTGCGTAGCGCGGCGGAAATGCCCAGACATTGCCGAGCGGCATCGAGCCTTTGCCTTCTGCTTCTTTTCCGTCGCGTGTTTGAACGTGCATCCGAACGTTAAAGAGGACGCAGTGATCTGTCGGCACGCCGCCGAACTTGAGTGGGGTGCGGTATTGGTGTTCTTCAAAATCGTAATGAACGTCAAGGATGCGGATATCTGTCGGTTTTGGCATAATTTCCTCATTGCAATGTGTGTTTCTTTCATAGTAACCCATTTTCTACGGCACGTCAAGTAATTTCTCTGTTCCTTACCCTATAACCAAACGGAGGTTTCTACCAATGACGCATAACGCGAAAGTTCAAAAGCTCACTTCACTTCTCGATAAACATCACGCCTATCGGGGCACATGTCTGAACCTCATCGCTTCGGAGAACACACCTTCGCCGTTAGTAGAAGAACTCTTCGACGAACGGTTGGCACGGCGGTATGGGAATTATTCTGGCATTGACCTTTACCAGCGGAATTACAAAGGCAACCGCTATATTGCCGAAATAGAGGCGTACACGCAGGCGTTAGCAAAGGAGCTTTTCGGTGCTGCGCACGTCGATTTCCGACCATTATCAGGGAACATCGCAGGGATTGCAACTACGTTCGCGTTAGCGGAGCCGGGCGATACGGCGTTAGAGGTTCATAACGGACACCACTATGCTGAAAAACTACTGTCTTCACCGCTCAAGATAGAACTCCAATCAATTCCGATTCCGTGGGACGGACCGCGTTCAAACATTGATCTTGATGCAACACTTGCGCTAATTGCGGAACACAAGCCCAAAATCGTCAACGTCGGCTCCGGCGTGTTTCTCTTCCCGCAACCTGTACGAGAGTTGAAAAAGGCGATGCGCCAAGCGAATCCAGATTCCTACCTTATCTACGATGCCTCACACGTCATCGGACTCATTGCCGGTAAGCGGTTTCAGTCGCCCTTTGAAGAAGGCGCGGATGTCATCATTTCCAGCACGCATAAGACCCTTGCCGGACCACAAGGAGGAATGGTTTTAACCAACGATAAATCTATTGCTGAGCGAGTTGCGAGGGGTGTCTATCAGTTGCTGATGAGCAATCACCACCTGAATCGACTCCCGGCGTTAGCAGGAACATTTATAGAGTGGATGGAATGCGGTGAAGCACAAGCAGAAGCGATTGTTGCGAACGCAAAAGCACTTGGGCAAGCGCTAGCGGAACGCGGTGTCCCGATCCTCGGCGCGGACCTCGGCTTCACAGAGTCGCATACCTTGATACTGATTGTAGATAAGTATGGGGAGGGCAGCGCACTCGCAAACCATCTGGAAGCATGCCATATTATTGCAGGCGCGGCAGGATTATCACCGGAGGTCGGAACATCTGGATTGCGTATCGGCGTTCAAGAGGTCACCCGCTGGGGGATGACACCGGCAGATGCACCGGACATCGCGGCATGTATTGTCTCAGCACTTTCCGGTGGGACTCCTGAAGAACTCAAACCGGAGGTCGCAAAATTAGCGCGTCGTTTTGACAAGATCCAGTTCACCGTCGATTAAAAAGAGAAGCATATAAACAAGTAGGACTTGACCCTACTTCACCGCTGGCGAGGATTGTATCCTCGCCTCCCCGCAATGTCCAAATCTTTGTGGATTTTACCCATCCGCGAATTTTGTCAATTTGGGTTCAGAGGATATAGATATACGTTAGGAATGAACCCGCCTTCCAATCTTTCAGTCTTTCTCCTTCCAACCCATACTTTTATAGTAAAGCCACAATTAACTATACACTCACAAAAGGCGGGGTTCCAAACCCCGCCTGCAAAGGAGTGGGTTGTTACGAACCAAAGTGTAAACATGTTTTTGGGCTTTACTATAATGGCATTCATACCGTTGATTTGGGGCTTGGTGGGTTGTGGTGCTTGTGCTGCTATACACATATCGTCTCTCTGAGACTGTTGTATATCAGCACCAGCGGTGCGATATGTGCGATTATTGAAATCGGGGTTGAAAACTCCTCCCAC
>JAKZUG010000229.1:0-4083 GCA_047516705.1 Candidatus Poribacteria bacterium
ACACCCGAAACGCTTACTTAATAGGCAACCTGTTGGACTTAGGTCCTCTTGCCATTGTCGTGCCACAAGTTGAGAAAATCGAAACAGTGGATGAGGCAATTGACGCGTTCTACTACCCACAGATGGGAAAACGGAGTTGGGGGCCCAGCAACGGGTATGGCATCAACCGCGGCATGGATCGCCTCGAATACGCAGAGTGGTGGAACAACACCGGTATCCTCATCTTACAGATTGAGTCTGTTGATGCCGTGATCAACGTCCGCAAATTGGCAAAACCGGGTGTGGATATGGTAACCTTCGGCGAAAACGACCTCAACTTCAGCATAGAGTCATATCCGAGTGCCCCGTTTAAAAACCTTGAAGAATGCATTGCGCATGTGCAAACCCAGTTAGCAGACACACACGTCAAGGTAGGCGCGGGGAGTTCACCGTCAGGTTCACTGTAGGAACAATCTTTTGATAGGGACAACCCTGCTCAAAGAATCTTTTTCACAAACTTTCCCTGACTAAAAGAAGGTGCTAAGGAGTATCACAATGTCAAAACGGATTAAAATCGGACTTATCGGATGTGGCATGATATCCGGTTCACACGTCAACGGGTATCTCGCGCATCCGCAGCACGCCGAAATCGTCGCCGTCTGCGATACAGTAGAAGCGAACGCAAAGCGGCGACACGCAGAAGTACTTTCTGGCGCGGAGGCACGTGCAAAATCCGCAACCGCTGATGCAGAAAAGGCGGAGACCGCAGATGCACGCGAACAGTTAAAGGCAAACGCTACACTCTGGGCAGAATATGCCGATAACGGTGTCAAAATCTTCAGCGACTATAATGAGATGCTGAAGAAATGCGATTTAGATGCCGTCAGCCTTGCAACGCCGCCGTTTGTCCACGAACCCGCTACAGTCGCCGCCGCCAACTTAGGGAAACATGTTTTCTGCGAAAAGCCGATGGCACGCACGGCGACAGAGGCGAAGAATATGCGTGATGCCTGCGACGCTGCTGGCGTTAAACTCGCATACCAGAGCGGCGGTACATGCCTCGATCCGACGAGTTACGCCATCCGGGACTACATCACCTCCGAGAAACTCGGCGATGTCTACTACGGTAGACTTACCAGTTTCCGTGTCCGCGGTAGACCCAATGTCGATATGTTCGGCTTCGGCAGGTGGTTCCTTAATTCCGTCTATAGCGGCGGTGGCACGATATACGACACCGGTGTCTACGATATCAACCGTTCCATCTATCTACTCGGTTCTCCACAACCCGCTACAATCAGTGGTATCGCCTATCGTGGAATGGCACCTGAATACACAGGTGATGAGATTAACGACGTTGAGGAACACGCATCCGTCTTTGTCCGGTTCACTAACGGCATGTCCTTTACTTATGAAAACGGTTGGTCGAGCAACATGGCAGAGCAACCGCAAGGCATCTTCATCTTCGGCTCCAAAGGTTCGTTCAGCAACAATAAACTCTTCCTTGAAAAAGGGAAATGGGATACCGATGATCAGGGCAACCGTAGGCGTTATCAAGGCAATCTCGTTGAAACGCCGTTAGAGATGCCAAAGAGATCCTTCCCTGACAAGTTCCGCGATTTCCTTGATGCCTGTAACAGCGATGAACAACCCGCCAGCAATGGGGACATCGGCTTGAAAGTTACAGAGATTATGAGTGGCGCGCTTTTGTCAGCGAAACTTGGACGTGAAATCAGTGTAGAAGAACTTTATGAAATAGAAGCACTCCGCACTGAATCGACACCCGGTTGGCCCATTCCATAAAAGGATCCAGTGAATTTTTAAGGCAGAGCCTTTCTGTTCTCCTTTAATCTCTATTTTCTGATCGCGGACGCTTTCTTGTAGGAGCGGCCTCCGGGTCGCGATTTCTCTCATAATCCGCGTAATCCGCGTAATCTGTGAAAATCCGAGATTCAGACAGTACATACTGCTACAAAAAACAGACCCATTTCCTTAAATGGACACTGTGGTGTTGTTTGTAATAACACCATAGTGTCGGACTGATAACTGAATACCTCTGGGATTTAATGTTGACAAACAAGCCTTTAATCGGGTATCCTTTAATGTGTCGTTGGGTGTGCGAAAATAGGTATGAAGCAGAAAGTATTACTTTCAGAAGGAACATGATACGGAGGATTAAATTTGAAAAGTTTTGAGTTTTATGAACCTACCACCCTCGCGGAAGCATCTCGCCTGTTTGCTGAGGAACACGCGCAGCTCCTCGCAGGCGGGACGGACCTCGTTATCGGTATGAAGGCACTCACCGAAACGCCACAGTCTGTGATTAGCCTACAGAAGATTCCGGGGCTGGCGGGTATCACCACCGAAGCCGATAATAGCATCAGCATCGGCGCAATGACAAAAGTGCGGGAAGTTGAGTTGTTTGGAGATATCCAGCAACACCACACCGCGTTGGCGGAAGGTGCTGCAGAAATCGGGTCTATCCAAATCCGAAATCTCGCAACCATTGGTGGTAATATCGCGCACGCCTCTCCAGCAGCAGACACGGTCGCGGGGTTGCTTGTCGCTGATGCCCAGGTCGATATCGCAGGTGCCGATGGTGAACGAACCGTGCTAATTGATGAACTCTTCACCGGTCCAGGACAGACCGTTTTAAAGCCGGGTGAAATTATAACACAATTTCGGCTACCGACTCCTGCATCTGGCTCCCACTACATCAAGCATAAAATCCGAGAAGTAATGGATCTTGCGTTTATCGGTGTCGCCGCCGCTATCAATCTGGACAACGGAACGATTACAGATGCCCGAATCGGGCTCGCCGCTGTTGCGCCTACACCGATTCGCGCGACGGAAGCAGAGAACCTCTTAAACGGAAATGTGCCTACAGCAGAACTTTTGGAACAAGTTGGTGAAGCAGCGGCAGCCGCAGCCAGTCCAATATCCGATTTACGATGCTCTGCTGAACATCGTAGAGAGATGGTTGATGTCCTTACAAGAAGAGCCATCCAACACGCTTTGGGAAGAGCAAGAGGCTAAAAGCATTCATATCTAACGCGAGGAACGACTTTTGGACCTCGCATCGTCCAATAAATCAAGGAGAAAAAATATGGCAAAACTCCCTGTCAGTCTAAAGGTCAACGGTGACGAACACGATTTACTCATTGAACCGCGCAAAACCTTGCTGGCTGTGCTTCGCGACACGATCGGTTTGACAGGCACCAAAGAGGGATGCAGCACCGGAGACTGCGGCGCATGCACGGTCATCGTTGATGGTAAAGCCGTCACGTCCTGCATGGTGCTCGCTGTCACCGCTTCTGGAAAAGAGATTACCACTATCGAAGGTTTAGCCAGTGATGGCGAACTCCATCCTGTTCAACAGGCATTTATCAACACAGGCGGCTATCAGTGCGGTTTCTGTACCCCCGGTTTCATTATGGCATCGAAGGTACTCTTAGACGAAAATCCGGACAGGACCGAAGAGGAATTCAGACATGCACTCGGCGGGAATATCTGTCGATGCACCGGATACACAAAGATTCTTGAAGCAGTTTTGAAAGCAGCGGAAGAGATCCGCGCAACTACATAAAGAATTGAATTCAAGGGCACTCGATTAGAAATCGAGGCTACAAACATATTATTTTCAAGAGGAGAAAAAATGGCAAAGACGCATCGTGGAACAGGTATAAGACACCTCTATATCGATCCAAACGGGAACGTCCACCAAGGCGAATATAACAACGGACGTGGAACCTGTCCAGTTTGTGAACGCACCGGTGTAAAAGTGCTCTATGAACGAGAAGTCGGCGAGGATACCGTAAAAGTCTGTAAAAGATGTAACACTGCTATCGGACGCGGTAAACTCCACCATCTCGTCGCAAGCGCATAATAGTTCTCGGTTCTCGGTTTTCAGTTAAGAGATGGATTTGTCACAATCCACCTATACTTAGGACACTCCAGAGGCAGACGACTTGCTTAAAAAATTCCTCTTAACTGGGAACAGACGGTTTCCGATAACTGATAACCAATAAGAAAGGAGAATTCGATGTCAGAATATACTGTTGTCGGGCAGACAGTCGCACGGGTTGATGCTGTCGAAAAAGTGACAGG
>JAKZUG010000230.1:0-4064 GCA_047516705.1 Candidatus Poribacteria bacterium
TTCGCAGGTCCTAACTGGCTCGTCCCGCTTTGGTTAGCGACCGGTTTTTGGTGGTGCAATCAATACAACATCCCAGGGCACTACATGCAGCAGTTTCACCCGGACAGCAATCCCGAATATACCAATTTCATCCAATTTGAGAAGGAGAATCTACCGCACCAGACCCCGGAACGTCCGACGTTGTGGCCCTGGCAGTTGACAAAATACGAAAAAGGTGGCTTCCGTGTTGAATTTGAACGGAATCCTTATTACTATGTGGTTGATACACTCGGCAGACAACTCCCTTACATCGACAAAGTCAAGACCAGTTTAGTCCCTGAACCGCAAGTTCGCGTGCTCAAAATCCTCGCGGGTGAGATTGACTGCCAATACCGCGGGATGGAACTGCGAGATCTGGCACTCTATCTGAAAGGACAGGAAAAGGGTGGCTATACGGTACGACGATGGAAAAGCACTGCTGGCGCACTACCGGCTATCCTGATTAACTGGACCGCGCCCGATCCAGTGTTAAGAAAACTCATCCGCGACCAGCGGTTCCGAAAGGCACTCGCTTATGGCATCGACCGCGAGAAATGTAACGAAATCGCATGGCGCGGGTTGTTGGAACCGCAGGCAGCGACGGTTAGCCAAGAGGCGTGGCATTTCGCTGATGAAGATGGGCAAACCCTCTTTGAGGAATGGAAACGTGCCGATGCAGATTTTGATATTGCTGCAGGAAACCGACTCCTTGATGAAATGGAACTCACAGCGCGTGATAAAGACGGTTATAGGTTGCGTCCCGATGGCGAACGGATTGAGATACTCATGGATGTACCGAGTTCCAATCTCAGCAGCCAGGAGAACGACATCGGCTTAATTATTCAAGAGGGATGGGAACAGCTCGGCTTAGAAACCTTGCTTTATACGCCACCCGGTGCCGAATTGAGTCTCCGCCGCACACTCGGCAAATTTACAATCAGCATGCACGGTGAAGCAGAGATGGATCTCTTTACCTATCCCGATTGGGTATTTCCCACACTCGCGAAGTACTGGCATCCGAAGGTAGGGAAGTGGTATGAAACGGGTGGTGAAAAGGGGGAACCTCCCACTGGACCGCTAAAACGATTACTTGACTTATACGATGCGATTAAACGCGAACCCGACGAGAAACAGCGACACCAATATGTTCGGGACGCAGTCAGGATTCACATTGACGAGGGACCGTTTCACCTCGGTTCCGCAGCACGTTCGCCGTCGCTTTTAGTCGTCGCGGACCATTTTCACAACGTGCCAAACGACGGCATTTTGGGTCCGTGGGCGATTGTTACACCAGCAACCCATTATCCTGAGCAGTGTTGGATGTCTAAAGAATAGTTAACTGAAAACTATAAGAAGGAGACACACCCATAATTACCTATATTTTTCGCCGATGTCTCATCGCTGTTCCGACACTCTTGGCGATTTCTATCATCTCTTTCATTATCATTCAACTGCCTGAAGGCGATTACCTCGACCGCGAAATCCAACGGTTAGAGGAAGAATTCGGCGATAGTAGTTCGCTCGCACAAGTCGAGGGATTGCGCGAACGCTACGGGTTGAACGCGCCAATGTGGAAGCGTTACCTCATCTGGATAAGCGGCTTTGTTCGCGGTAATTTCGGTGAATCATTTGAGTATAAACGCGAAGTCAATGAACTGATATGGGACCGGATAGCCTTTACACTCGTTATTTCTGTCGGATCGCTCATCTTCACCTATGTTGTCGCCATCCCGCTTGGGATTTATTCCGCCACGCATCAATACCAATGGTCAGATCACTTCCTCACCCTCCTCAGTTTTGTGGGAATGTCAATACCGGCGTTTCTCTTGGCACTCTCGTTGATGGTATTTGCGTTTGAAATCTTTGGTGTCCCACTATTTGGGCTATTCTCGGCTTACTATGAAGGCGCGCCGTGGACATGGGGCAAATTGAGCGACCTTCTCAAACATCTCTGGATTCCCGTCATTGTCGTCGGTATTAACGGGACCGCAGGCTTGATGCGGATCATGCGTGGCAACCTGCTTGATGTGTTAGGGCAGCCCTTTGTTCAAACAGCACGTGCAAAAGGACTGAAAGAAATTGTCGTGGTCGGGAAACATGCCGTACGCATCGCGATTAATCCGCTCATTAGCATTTTAGGGATGAGTCTGCCCGGTATCCTCTCCGGTTCAGCAATTGTCTCTATTGTATTGGGATTACCGACAGTCGGACCGATTCTCCTGAACAGTCTGCTGAACGAGGACATCTACCTTGCGGGAACGTTAATTATGATGTTGAGTCTCCTTTTAGTTATCGGCAACCTGATCGCAGACATAGCCCTCGCTTGGGTCGATCCGAGGATTCGTTATGAATGAAATACAAAGTACTCCCGCTCAGACAATCAAGACTGTAGAAGAAATAGAAACTGCAGGCGACTTTTATATAGAAGGGGGACAACTGAGTTACCGACAACTCATCTGGCGGCGGTTCCGCAAGAATCGGATGGGGGTCATTGCCGGTATACTCTTGCTTTTCCTCTACATGCTTGCTATCGGTGCCGACTTCTTCGCGCCCTACCACTACAACGAGATCAACATGCGGCTGCGGCACGTGCCGCCGCAACGTCTCCATTTCTCAGTCCAAGACGGGTTCTATATCCACGGCTTGAAATCCGTCCGTAACCCAGATAGCCTTGAGTTAGAGTTCACCAAAGATATGATGCAACAGCATCCCGTTGAATTCTTTTTTAAGGATGCCGACGGTAGGCGACACCTGTTCAGTTCCGCGGGCCCGATGTTCCTATTAGGCACCGATCGGATGGGGCGCGATCTACTTTCACGGATCATGTACGGTGCGCGTGTGTCGATGACACTCGGCTTAGTCGGTGTCTTTTTGAGTATCATTCTCGGTTCTATCCTCGGCACTGTATCTGGATACTGGGGTGGATGGGTAGATAATCTAATCCAACGTGTTATTGAGATCCTATCGGCATTTCCGGACATCCCGCTGTGGATGGCACTCGGTGCCGCACTCCCACCGGGATGGTCAAGTATCCAAATCTACTTCGGCATTACGATTATTTTGTCGATTATCCGTTGGGGCGGATTGGCACGACAGGTGCGTGGAAAGGTGTTGGCGTATCGGGAGAGCGATTTCGTTATGGCGGCGCGCGCTGCAGGCGCGGGACATTGGCACATCATCACAAAACATCTGCTACCTGGATGTTATAGCCATATCATCGTTATTGCGACACGCGCTATCCCGGGCATGATTTTAGGGGAAACCGCGCTTAGTTTCTTAGGGTTGGGCATCCGACCGCCGATGACGAGTTGGGGGGTGCTGTTAGAAGAGGCACAGCGCGTCACCGTTCTGCTCCACTACCCGTGGCTCATTTTCCCGGCGGTGCCGGTGCTCGTCGTCGTCATTGCCTTCAACTTCTTAGGAGACGCCCTCCGCGACGCTGCCGACCCATACTCAGATTAAAAGTAGTAGGCGAACGCCGTGTGCTGTCCACATAGGAGAACACTGATCATCCAGCAAGCGCGTTACCTTTCTCGGTCTTCGCTAACGAGGTTTGATGAAGATTAAAATATTAATTCGGTAATGTGTTGTGTTAATTGTCTGAACCGAGATTTTCAGGATTCAAGGATTTACAGGATTATAGGCTCTCTATGGTTGACGATTGTCTTTTACAGAATTACCGAATTATTTTTTCACATCATGTAACCTCGTCTACTGGCAACCGCTAACTAACCGCTGACAGCTATTTCAGTCCTGTAGGGTTTATTTGCTTAGGTATTTCTTCAGCATGTTTATAGAAAGACGTTGAAAAGACCCATCAAGCCCTGTAAGGGTGGCATGTTTATAACTGCCTATGAAAATCTACAGCGCGTCTCATAAATAGTTTGAGAGCATGGTCCAATAGAATGTCTCACGGAAGAAACCCCCTAAATCCCCCTTATCAGGGGGACTTACAATATACTTCGTAAAAAAGGCTCTCTTTGGGTACAGGCATACTGGTATTTATGAGATAGGTTCTAAATTGATACCTATGGAGAAAAATATGC
>JAKZUG010000231.1:0-5200 GCA_047516705.1 Candidatus Poribacteria bacterium
GCAATCAACGCATACAAAACAGCAATGCGCATTAAGTTGAAACTTACCGGAGATAGTTCATGAGGCGGACACAAGGCATGAAGTCTACGGAATGCCGTTAGGGAGAACACCATGTTTGTTTCCGATGAAGATTTGATGATGAGATGTCGTAACGGGGATATAGGGGCGTTTGAGTTGCTCGTGCGACGGTATCAAAACCCGCTGATTAACTATATTCACCGCTCTATCGACGACTATCACCGCTCCGAGGACCTCTCCCAAGAAACGTTCCTTCGGGTCTTCAAGAGCGCAAGCCGTTATGAACCGACCGCATCGTTCAGAAGCTGGCTCTATACAATCGCCACGAATTTGTGTCGGAACGAGATTCGGAGCCGTTCACGTCGGAATACCTGCTTCTTTGAGGATCTGGTTGAGGAAGGCGAGGATGTCTATCATACCGAAATCATGCGGGATACTCGCTATTTACCGGATGTGCTGCTGGAAAAAAAGGAACAGAGACAAATGATCCGCAAAGCACTCGCACAGTTACCAGAGAATCAACGCGTCGCATTGACGCTCGTTACATATCAAGATTTGCGATATGAAGAGGTTGCAGAAATTCTCGGATGCTCGGTAGGAGCTGTTAAAGCGTTGATTCATCGCGCTCGGCAAAAAATGAAAAAACTGCTTATCAAAGCTGGAATAGGGGAGAAGAGTGTCAATGAGAAAATATAGACAGACCGAATCTCCAGACATATACAGTTCGGAATGTGAAGCACTACTTGCGAGTCCAGACGAACTCTCCACTTACGTTGACAAAGAGCAACCCGCATGGAAACGCCATCTCATCCGGCGGCACCTCAAAAAGTGCGAGACTTGTGCTGATCGTGTACAAGGGTTACAACAGACCGACAGTTTCCTCCGCAACGCTGGTGAGGTGGAAGTGTCTGATGATTTTTTAAGTAGTATAATGGCACGCGCGTCGGAGGTCGCTCAGCATCAGCGACAGCAGGAATCGCTCTGGTCCCGCATTGGACGGTTTGTTGAAGCCTCCTTTGGATGGGGAGGTCCTCTCTCAATATTGATTGGTAGCCTTCGCTACAATATTCGGACGCGGAGTCCGGTTTACATCTTCATACTGACCTTCGCGGTCTTTACGATGGTAGGGGTAACGCTTTACCCACCTTCTGGTGATAAGTTGGTAGAGAAATCGCATGAATTGGATGCCGAGAAGTTAATTTCCTTTGAGGTTATCCAGCCCGAACCGCCTAAACGGTTGCTTACTGTCCACCTTCAAGAGAAATAAGCCTTGCATTTAAGGAAATGCTCCGATCTATTTGCCTAGATACCTGTACCTCGGACCTCGGATCCTCCGTAACCCCTTATGGCAGGAGCGTAAAAATGAAATCTGTAACCCGTAAAGCCCTATCCATTTCGTTGGTATTCCATCTGTTTTTTCTAATCACAACCTTTTACGTCGTGGTGCAGAATCAACGAATAGTATCAGAGAAGACAGGTCTCGCAGCGGAGATCCTTTCAGCGGAAAATATTGCACGACCGAAACCGGTGCTGAAAAAGATCATGCCGCGTCTTCACATGCCTTTACCTGACCTTGCGGATGTTACGATTGCGGAATCCCCACCATCTCTGGTATCTCCTGTCGCCGTGCCGACTGAAAATCCACGTCCTGCCTTAGGACGCAGTCTACAAGCCGAGATTGAAACAGAGAAACCTTCAGCATCTCTCGACCTGTCGAAAAAGAGCTGGAATGATGTCAGCACCGCTGCCCGTACGCTTCGCGACATTGAAGGGAATTTATCGAAGACGGAAGCAGCGAGTCCCGCAGGAAACACAACCTTTGGCGCGAAACGCCCAGGACCACCGAGAATTCAACGCGCACCGAAAGTTTCGACCCTCAAAATCGAGGAAGAGGAAGAAGATATATCAACTGCACTGGCGGAGGAGATTCGGGAGAAACGGAAGGTGTTGCCCAAGGTTTCGTTTCCACAGGTTATGAAAAAGCTCGCGCAGGAGATTGTCGAAACAAGTGAGGGCGGTCCAATTGACGTAGTTTTCGTCATTGATGCCAGCGGTAGCATGGGCGATAATATCACAACTGTCATTGAACATCTCAAAGAGATGGTAGACATCTACAAAGCCTCCAAAATAGATTATGCACTCGGTGTAACAAAATTCTGGGCAGGTAAAGACGGAAACAAAATCACAGTCGTTCAGTTGACAAAAAGTTTCACGGAATACAAGCGTACTCTCCAAGAAATCATAACCTATCAGGATGAAAATGCCTTGGATGCTGTTGTTCAGACTGTTAAAGAACTCCGATTCCGCCCTACATCTAAAAAGCATTTTATTCTTGTGACCGATGAACCTTTCACAAGCCGAATGGGATTGAGTGTAGCAGATACCATCGCTCACTGCCGAGAGTTCGGTATCTATGTCAATGTTCTCGGTCTTCCGCTCGATGAACATCAGATACTTGCCGCTGAGACGGGTGGTAAATGGCATCTCATTCCTGAAGAACCACGACCGCAAATGGCACAGCGGTCCAACAAGTCGATGACTCCGAGGAGCAAGGCAGTGTCGCTACGCAACGCACAGTGGTCGGATGTTCATACAAAAATCGGTAGCCATGTGCTCCAACGCAGCACTTACACACCGCTCGATATTATCCTATTCGTTGATAGTAGCGAGAGTATGGACGATAAACTCCCAAATTTTTTGCAAGAACTTGACATCCTCGTTCGGAACTGGGATAACGCTTTAATAGACTATCAGATAGGTGTCGTCCGTTTCCGGTCGCGTGCGTCTGTAAACATGATCAACGTCTACAATCCACCGCAAACGCTTGAACAGATTCGCAAAATCGTGGAATTACCGCGCCAAGACGATGAAATGTTATTAGACGCTGTAGCGGAAGGACTGCGACGGCTCAAACTCCGTCAGGATGCACAGCCCTATTTCATTCTGGTTACAGATGAACCCGCAGAAGGTGAATACTCATCACTCGCGATTATCCAACTGTTACAGCAAAAACAGGTACTCGTCAGCGTTGTCGGCACCTATGACGACTTTCAGCAGCAAGTGGCGACCAAAACCGGTGGCATCTGGGTGCCTATTCCAGAAGGGCAAAGGACAAACAATTCGTATTGGTAAGGAATCAAAATTGATTTTCTGTTTAGCTTTGAAATCTGAAAAGAACAGCGCGTGGTTAAGTAAGGATCCCTTCTCAAGATTCACGCGTGCCCTTTGTCAACAACTAACACTATTCTTAACCACTTTGCTCATAACTTATAGTAAAATCTACAATTACTTGGACATTGGGGTAGGCGGGGTTACAAACCCCGCCAGCGAAAGAGGGAACTCTTGTTCGCCGAAGTGTCAACATATTTTCTGATTTTACTATATATTGTTGAAATCCATCGAAAACCCGATTTTGACAACGGAAAAATCGGAGCGAAAACCGAATCATTAGAAGTATGAAAATTGCAGTCCTCATTTCAGGAAGTGGAACCAATCTCCAAACCTTGATTGAGCAGCTACATCAAGACGAAACAAGTGGTATTGAGATCGCAGTTGTAATTAGCGACCGACGGAAGGCTTATGCACTCACACGTGCGAAACGTGCAAGTATACCGATACACGTTGTTAAAGCCCAAGATTTTAAGAATCGTGTCCATTTTGATGCAGAAATTTCAAACATCATTGAACATTATGCCGCGGAACTCGTTGTCCTTGCAGGATTTATGAAACTGTTCCAACCCGCCTTCGTTCGGAAATATAAGAATCGTATTATTAATGTCCACCCCACGCTTTTACCAGCATTCCCAGGGGCGCATCCTGTTGCTGATACATTAGCGTATGGGGTGAAAATCGCCGGTGTCACCGTTCACTTCGTCAACGAGGGTGTAGATTCCGGTCCTATTATCGCTCAGGCGGCCGTCCCCGTTTTGGATACGGACGACCAAGAGAGCTTACACAACCGGATTCAGGTTGAGGAACACAAACTTTACCCTGAAGTCATTAAGTGGTATGCACAGGGCAGATTGAAGGTCGAAGGACGCAGAGTTATTGTACAGTAGTCAGTTCTCGCTCTTTAGGCTTCGATTACGGGGTTGGACACACACGTTTTGTGTAATCACCACAAAGAATTCTTAACCAACAACTGACAACCGATAACTGATAACTAATAAGATGTTAGCAATTTCAACAATCTGGAACGCCCTGAAACAGCAAGATGGTGCCGCCCTGTTTGATGAACTCAATGACCTCGGCTTTGAGGCAATTGAACTCAGCAGGCATCTGACACTGGATCAGGTCGAGCAGCTCAAGCCGTATCTCCGCGAAAATCCGCCCTGCTCCATCCACAATTTTTGCCCTATCCTCCCCGGAACCTCCCAAGCAGACGCAGAGAAGGACAAGATTTTACTTTCCAGTCTCAACGCAGATGAACGAAAAGAGGCAGTCCGGCGTACCCTCCAAACGATGGAACTCGCCCTTGAATTGGAAGTCCCAACAGTCGTTCTCCATCTCGGTGAAGTTGATACCTACGACCGATCATACCTGATGAGGGATCTTTACACTTACGGCGAGCGCGAGTTTGAAGCCTTCAGTCAAAAGGTAACGGAAGCCACTGAATGGCGGAAGCGCAAGGAGGCAAAACACTGCGATGCCGTCTTACGGAGTCTTGATGAATTAAACGAAAGCGCGCTACGCATGGAACTTTGTATCGCTATTGAAAATCGTCCGTATTATTATCAAATCCCGAATTTTGATGAGGTCGGATTGTTCTTTGAGAAGTTTTACGGGAGTCCGATGCGTTATTGGCACGATGTCGGACATGCAGCATTACAGGAAAAACTCGGTATATGCTGGGCAGATGAATGGCTTGAGCATTATGCGGAACATCTCGTCGGTGTAAACCTACACGATCTCCAAGACCTTGAGGCGTATCATCCACCAGGTACCGGAGACCTTGAATGGGACGAAATCTTCAAGCAGCTGCCTTCAGAGGTCTTAAAGGTGTTAGAGATTCATCCTTGCGAAGCAGAACCTGTCATAGAGGCACGAGAATTGTGTGAATCCTTGTCACAATCGCGTGAACAATCTGATGCCTAAAACAACCGCAAGTGCTACCTACTTTTTCACGCAAACTGAACACGAGATCCTCAAGTCCGCGTGCGCGTATATGGTAGGTGTTCCATGC
>JAKZUG010000232.1:0-4607 GCA_047516705.1 Candidatus Poribacteria bacterium
CTATAAAGGTGAATAAATGGAAAATTATGAAATAAATTTTGAAAATATCCCGCTTGATTTAGAGCCTGATAAAAATATCACACTTTGGAGATACATGAGCTTTTCCTCTTTGTGTGAAATCCTTATGAACGATCATATACCTTTAATCAGTGTTCGCAATTTTTCTGATAAATCAGAGGGGGCTATACTAAAAGGGATTTTATCTAAACGACCTAGCACCTACCAAGAGAGCATTCAATATGCAATGCAAAAATACTATGAAACAACATACATATCCTCATGGCATAAAGCTAAAAATGAAAACGCTGCTATGTGGGACAGATATACACACCGTGGTGAAGGCGTTGCCATAAAAACAAACGCCAAATTATTGTTGAATTGTATAAGTGCCATAGAGACTAATGTTATAAGCCACCACGATTTTTTTTCAGACGCAAGATTAGACGCATCACCAGAGAACCAAATTTCTTTCCCTCAAATCATTATTAAACCGATTAAATATACGGACAATAAGCCTACAGATTTTGAAATGGAGGAAAAATACTTACACAACGGATATGATAGGCTATGTTTTTTCTACAAATTAGAAGACTTTGAAGACGAATCAGAAATACGTATCTTAAGGTCAACACCCACCATTGCATATACCTTCACTCAACTTCATCCTTCTAATTTTCATCATCTTGATGAAAATTACCGAGCTATATCACCTCCGCAAGACTCTTGGCAATTAAAGATAGATTCGGCAGCCAAACTTATACAGCAAATAGTAGTATCACCGCACGCCCATAACCAATTCATTAAAACCGTTAAACAATCTATTGAGAATATTAACGTGTGCCGACAACTACGACAAACTGACCTGATTAAATGTGGTGTTATTGAATCCAGACGAAAAGAATGGGTATGAAAAAAATACTGCACTAACAGCCAAACATTTTCCCTCATTACTTTTCATATACAAATCCAAAACTACTTATTGCGTAAAAATTTTCAAAACAGATCCGAAATGCCGCACACGAAACCGACCCTATCCCCATCAAAACCGTCCTCACCAGTCAGCTGGCGGTCTATAGCAATTGGACTGATTCTCATTCCTATCAATTGCTATTGGATTACTTATATTGAACTTGTGCAATACTCCGCGCAGCCCACAATCGTCTCGCTTATTTTCACGGTTGTTTTCAATGTGCTTGTGTTGACCGGATTCAACCAAATATTCAAGCGATTTCTGCCTCGGGCGGCTCTGTCTCAAGGTGAACTCTTGGTCATCTACGTTATGCTATCCGTCGCCTCAGCCACTGCGGGACACAGCATGATGGAGATTTTGGTTTCCACATTGGGGCACGCGTTCTGGTTCGCAACGCCAGAGAATGATTGGAAAGACCTGTTTTGGCGGTATATTCCGAGATGGCTTGCTGTAGCGGACAGGGACGTTCTTTCGGGCTACTATGAGGGAGATTCTACGCTGTACACAAAGCAGCATCTGTTGGGTTGGCTAACGCCTGTGATCAATTGGTTTGCCTTTCTCTTTGCGATGCTTTTTGTGATGGTTTGCATCACTGTCATCGTGCGGAGACCGTGGACGGAAGATGAGAAACTGGCGTACCCGATTATCCAACTGCCAGCTCGAATGACAAGTGAGGGTTTTTTCACGAATCGGTTGATGTGGATTGCTTTCGGGCTTACAGTGGCTTTCGACACCATTAACGGTCTCCACCACGTCTTTCCCGCGATACCCTCCGTATACGAGAAAATATACCGTTTCAGATTTACAGAGAAACCCTTCTCCGCAATGGGTTGGCTGAGATTGGGAATTTACCCTTTTGTTTTAGGCATCGGATTTCTGATTCCATTGGATCTGTTGTTTTCGACTTGGTTTTTCTTTTGGGTGTGGAAGGTACAACAACTTATCGGAAGCGTCGTGGGCTTAGAAGGGACGGGCTATCCTTACATCAACTACCAGGGATTTGGGGCATATATGGGCATCTTTCTGATTGCCATTTGGAGGAGCCGAAAACACCTTCAGAATTTACTCGGAGCGAAAGTCCCTGCCACGTCCACCCGGGATGAACCGATGTCGCACCGAACAGTTGTTATCGCACTTATTTCTGGCGTTGCGTTTCTGACCTTTTTTTGTTTGAAAGCGGGTATGTCCCTCTGGGCGATTCTTGTCTTCTTTGGACTCTATTTTGCCTTTTCAACGGCAGTTTCCCGGATGCGCGCCGAACTCGGATCACCGATGCACGACTTACACTATACAGGACCAGAACAGGTTATGATTGCCGCTGTAGGCACCCGTAAACTGGGACCGAATAATCTTTCGATGTTCTCTTTTTTCTGGTTTTTTACGCGCACCTTCGATTCTCATCCGATGCCCCATCAACTTGAAGGCTTCAAGCTTGCCTCAACGTCAGGCACCCGAAGCCGTTTTATGCTATTTGCGATCCTTATTGCGTTGTTCGTCGGTATCCTCTCGCAATTTTGGGCACTTATATCCGTTCCTTACCGACTCGGTGCTGTACACGAGATGTCTCGCGTACCGTTGATATACGGGTCTGAACCGTGGACGCATCTGCAGAATTGGTTAACACATCCGCTTGATCCGGACTATTGGGCAGTAGGATTTACTGGAATTGGCATGCTGTTCGCGCTTTTCCTTATGTTGATGCGAATGAAGTTTCTCTGGTTCCCATTTCATCCGGCAGCGTATGCCGCCGTGTGTGGGAGTTGGGCGGTCAATTATATCTGGTTTAGTCTGGGGATCGTATGGGTGCTGAAATTGGTTCTACTGAAATACGGCGGGAGAAACGCCCACCGAAAGGCGATGCCATTTTTTCTGGGACTGATATTGGGGCAATTTACCGTCGGGAGTCTGTGGACAATACTGGGCATGGTGTTTAATATACCAACTTATGGAATTTGGCCGTAGTACAGTGTCAGATAAGTTGTGACGACATTCGTAGGTTCGGATTTTATCCACCCCATAGGTGTCAATTTAAGAAAAAATGATAGCCTCGGTCCCCAAGTCGGTAGGCGCGGTTTGCAACCGCGCCGGCTTTTATAGTAAAGCCCAAAAATATGTTGACATTTCAATGAATAACAATCCCGCACACACTCCCTCGCTGGCGAGGTTTCCTAACCTCGCCAATGTATAGTTAATTATAGGCTTTACTATAAACACAAATCTTACATACCCAAAGTCCTCTTGAGTCCCGTAGTCCCGTAGGGTTTATTTGCTTGGGTATTTCTTCAGCATCTGTGTAGAAACATGTATCAACCAAAGACCCAGGTTTTCCCAGAGGGGCGGCATTTGTAGAGACTACAAAATATCGGAAATATCCCTAAATTGACATGTATGGCGCGGATTTAATCCAGCCCTACATATCCTATCAATACTTAGCTGAGGGTGATTCATTATTCGCGGCGTTTTTGTACCGCAAACTGTCAGTTTGCGGGATGCGAGATGCAATCTAAGAGATCATGCCGCGTAAAGGACACAATCTAACAGATTGTGCTACAAGGGGACTTCTATCGTGCGACTCTTATGAACCGAGACGTTGATACCTACCACTGCAGTTGTGATGATTCATGAGCCACCCGCCCTTCGCTAACAGTGTAGTTGTCCTTTGTTACTTCGCAAAAACCAACCAATCTGAAAAGGAGATAAAAGCATGATTAAAATTCAAAAAATTCAGGCGTTTCCACTTGCCTACCCGGAACCACACTACAAAGGTATTGAGCGTTACATCACGCTCGCTCGCGTGGAAAGCGACGACGGTCTTGTGGGTTGGGGGGAGTGTATCTCACAATTTCGAGAAGCAACACTCGCAACAAAGATAATTATTGATCAAGGATTTGCACCGTTGCTTACCGGTGAGGATGGTTTGGATGTGGAGCGGCTCTGGCATAAAATGCTTGACCGCATCTGGTGGTATGGTCCCGAAGGCATCGCCGCATTTGCTGTCAGTGCTGTGGATATGGCGTTATGGGACCTAAAAGGCAAGGCACTCGGTTTGCCTGTTTGCCAACTCCTTGGCGGTCAACTTCATGACAAAATCATCGCAATGGCATCAATCATCTTCGATATGGAAGACCTGGACTGGACGCTCAACGAGTTTCGGTGGTTGCGAGAGCAAAATTACCGCGTTGTCAAAGGCGGTTGGGGGATGCGACCAGAGGCGGTATTCGGTCTCGACCGCCAGCGGGACCTTGAGATGGTTCGTCGCGTGCGTGATGTCATTGGAGACGAACTTGAACTGGTCATTGACACGCCTGGACACCATCGCATTTGGGATGTCCCGACAGCCATTCAACGCTTCCGTGATCTCGAGCCCTATCGGCTCAAATGGGTTGAGCAACCCTTGGCACCCCATGACCTTGAAGCGTATGCCCAGCTACGAGCAGCGGTCATGACACCCATCGGTACAGGTGAGGATGAGTGGAACGTCGAAAGTTACAAACGGCTCATCCAGTCTGGTGGGGTCGATATTGTCCAAATTGATCCCGGTCGTTGCCATGGACTCACCGGCAGCCGACATGTCATCAAACTGATTGAGGCGGAGAACCTTCAGTTTAGTGCCCATACATGGAGCAGTGCCCTAAAC
>JAKZUG010000233.1:0-3194 GCA_047516705.1 Candidatus Poribacteria bacterium
GGTGCTTTTGAACGATGAAATTCCTGCCCGAGAGGTAATTCAACCCGCGCTCCGCTACAACCCAGATTTCTTTAACAGTGTCTATACAGATCTAATCAACTCCGAAAAGAGCGAGAAAGTTATTCAGGACGCGCTTGATGCAATTAATGGTTACATTGATGATCGGCAATTTATTTTCCAACCAGTTCTTGATTATCTTGCTGAACAGAAGGCACCGCGCGCGATAACCGAATTGAATGCCGATTTAGGACGAGGTTTGCCTGATGACAGTGAAGGTTTCCCCGATTTTGATGGAGAATCACTGGATCTGGTATGCCAGTGGTTAGCATGGAAAGGCATCATCAGACAAGTTGCGATGCCGATGAAACTCACCGCGAAAAGCCAAATCGCTGTTGAAGAGCCTGCTTACTATTACGATGAGACTGAGGTCAAACAGCGGCAGACGCGTCTGGAAACAGATATTCACATGCAAATTCACCGCGCGGTGGAAAATCTAACCGATACACTTGAGCAGGACATGTACGTTCTCGCTGCGATTCTCACCAGCAACCTCGCTGAAGACAATGTCTGGGAAAAGACGGCTGTCCATATAACTTTGATTCTCCGAGACGGTACAAAGTTCAAGCAGAAACAGTATCAATTAATTGAAGGAGGTATCCCGATCCGTGTCCAACTCTATACCCGTAGTGCCTATAGAAAACTGTTGGACCAAACGCTACAGGGCAGCACACTCCATTCGATCCTTGCTGATAGTCGTATCCTCTTTTCCAAAGATAGTCTGTTTTCAGTAGACAGGGATGCTAATTTCCCTGTAGGGGATCCTTCCTATCTGCAGGTCGGTGAACGGGATATGTACTCCCAACTTCTCAATGCTGTTGCCGGTGCGACAGCCGTACTCGCAAAAGCCGAAAAGTGGTTCCACCTCAAACACGATATGAATTACACTTTTCTCTACCTAACATACCTTGTCAGAGAATTGGCACGTATTGAGGTCCTCATGCATGGTGATACACCGAGGCGGAAGGTTATCTATCAAGCACTCGAACATAACCCATCCTTTTTCAAAGCCGTTTTCACGGATCTGATAGACAAACCGAAAGATGAGGCGATGCTTCGCGAGGTGCTTGAACAGGTAGACATGTATTTAGAAGACAACCTACAGATGTTGTTCAAGCCGTTGCTCGATTTCCTTGAAGAATCAGGTGAGGAACGGACAATAACCGACATCTATACACATTTCGGTAAACGTGAACTCGCTTTTGAATTGGCGTGCGAATGGCTCGCGCAGAAAGGGATTATTGAGCAGTTCTCAGCACCTATCCGCTTGACAAAAGACAGTCAGGTCTCCGTCGAAGAACCCGCATATTATTACGATGCGAATAATCCGTTCCTATTTGACATGAAATAGTGCCAAATTAACGTGAAGTTCAACTTAAGAATTTTACGAGTCGCTACTACTACACGCCGCTGGTGAGGTTTGTAACCTCTGGCAAACCTGATCCCCCGGACGCTGGCGAGGTTTGCAACCTCACCTCTTGCCATTGACTTGACAGCAGGTGGTTTCCCTAAAATCCGCGTCATCCGTGTCATCCGCGATAATCCGCGATTCAGACAGACAATTGACAAATATATACACACCCGATTACATGTGAGAATCCTTAATTTTCACTGGCAATCTATTGCAGGTTTGTGTATAATACTTCACATACATTTATGAATCAGGAGTTGAACAAAATAGTGCGGAACATCAAACCGACACATAAAGCGATACAGGTATTTTATGCGGAACTTAAACAGTATGAAAAACTCGGTGCAACAAACGAAACTGAGGTCCGGCTCGCCTTTGCAACACTCCTCCAACATTACGCCCGGCAAAATAATCTAACGCTTATCTGTGAAAAACCGCTCCGAACACCTCAAGGGACAACAATTTATGTTGATGGTATGCTCACGGATAACGACTTCGGCTTGCCGCGCGGTTACTGGGAGGCGAAGGACCTCCACGACAATCTCGCTATAGCAGTTAGGCAGAAATTCAATGTAGGCTATCCACAGAATAATATACTCTTTACAACCCAAGAACGCGCTATCCTCTATCAAGATGGGCAAGAGGTTTTGGATGTAGACATTACCGAACCGGACGCGCTGATACGTACCCTTCACGCCTTTTTTAGTTACGAACAGGCGCACATTGCCGACTGGGAACGCGCTGTTGTTGAATTCAAGGACAAAGTACCAGTACTCGGTGAACGCGCAGCGGCGTTAATCCAAAACGAAGAGGAAACCAATCCCCGGTTTCAGGAGGCGTTTGCTGACTTCCACCGCCACTGTCAAGAGGCAATTAATCCGAACCTCTCAAAGTTTGCTGTTGAGGAGATGCTCATCCAACACCTCTTGACGGAGCGGATTTTCCGCACTGTTTTTGACAATCCCGATTTCACACGCCGAAATATTATCGCACGCGAAATTGAAAATGTGATTGATGCACTCACATGGCAGGCTTATAACCGATCAGAGTTCCTCCGAGTGCTCAACCCTTTCTACAGTGCGATTGAACGCGCCGCCGCAACCTTTATCGACTTCTCGCAGAAGCAACACTTCCTCAACACTGTATACGAGCAGTTTTTTCAAGGTTTCTCCGTCAAGGTTGCTGATACACACGGCATCGTCTACACGCTGCAGCCGATAGTTAATTTCATGGTGAAAAGCGTTTCCCATCTGCTTGAGACCGAGTTTGGACGTGCACTCTCAGATACAGGAGTTCACATCATCGATCCGTTTGTCGGCACCGGCAACTTCATCGTGAGGCTCATACAAGAAATTGACAAAACCGCGCTTAAGGCGAAATATAGTGATGAACTCCACTGCAATGAGGTGCTGTTGATGCCTTACTACATTGCGTGTATGAATATTGAGCATGAGTTTTACGTTGCCACAAAGCAGTATCAGCCTTTTGATAACCTCTGTCTTGTAGATACATTCGATTTGACAGCAGCGCGTCAGTTATCTATGTTCGCACCAGAGAACACGCGTAGGGTTGAAAGACAAAAACAGACGGAGATGTTTGTAGTGATTGGCAACCCACCCTATAATGCGCGACAAATGCATGAGAACGATGCCAATAAGAACCGTAAGTATCCTGAACTGGATAGACAGATTCAGGAGACGTACGCCGAAGCCTCCAAGGCGACGAA
>JAKZUG010000234.1:0-4893 GCA_047516705.1 Candidatus Poribacteria bacterium
TTCTCCCTATTCAGGGTGTCTTGCAAACACAGATGAGGCTTCTCTTTGCTCCAGCGGAGCAATATGTCTATAGTCGAGAAGTGTAGCAACCCCGCACTCCAGATGAAGATTAAGAATTTAATCGGGTAATTTTTACCGATGTCCGGTGCGGTTAGGAAACCGCACCTACCGGGTTTGGGGTAACATAGAATTACCCAAATATTTTATTAAACTTCATCTGGAGTGCGGGAATCTATCTGTTTCAAACCTGTGATAGGTGTGATATATTGTCTCAGGCTTTTCTAAGTCTTTATGTCGAGCTCACGTTAATTCGCCAATCGTGTCCAATCTGTCAGAATAACCTCGGCATCGTTGGGTTCGTCCAAAGCATGCGCGACGAGACGTTCTAAAACTTCGGCGACCGATGGCTCCCGGAATATCGCCTGAAACCAGTTACCAAAAGTTTTGATCGCATCCGGGGACTCGGCAGATACCAAGAAACCTACCCGACAGAAATCCAGACCTTCATCTACCCACTTTTCAGAAATCCAGACATTTCGCGGGAAGTCGTGAAAGATCGGTAAAAAATCCGCGATTAAAAGCGGTAGTTCTTCATTGAGATAGGAAATCTCTGGCAGTATATCAAAATGAACAGCGTATTTATAGGAATGTGGAGAACTTTGAAGTTCTTCATTTTGGGTTTGCATAGGGGATCTCGTAGACTTTAAATGGAAAAAGTGGCTTCATGATGGTATACTATAATGCACTACGTATCGACATAATACCCAAATAGGCACGTCTATCATAAGAGGACATAATAAATATATCTATGGCAAATTCTGAACGGATAACATATCTTAAGAACGAACTGGAGAAACGGATTCTGATTCTTGACGGTGCGATGGGCTCACTGTTGCAGACCTATCGACTCACGGAAACAGATTTTCGTGGCGACCAGTTTGCAGATCACCCGTGCGAACTTAAAGGTTATAACGATCTACTTTCTATCACACAACCTCACATTGTCCGAGAAATACATGCAAATTATTGTAGTGCGGGTGCGGACATCATCGAAACAAACACCTTTACCAGTACATCTGTCTCAATGGCGGATTACCAACTCCAAGATTTTGCGTATCAAGTAAATTATGAAGCAGCGTGCATCGCTCGTGAAGTTGCAGATAAATGGACATCGGCGAGTAAACCGCGTTTTGTTGCCGGAAGCATGGGACCTACGAATCGCAGCTGCACCATCTCACCAAACGTAAACGACCCAGGCTATCGAAATATCACCTTCTCACAACTCGTTTCTGCCTACACAACGCAATCGGAAGGCTTAATTGACGGTGGTGCCGATCTTCTCCTCGTTGAAACCGTCATGGATACGCTCAATTGTAAAGCAGCACTCTTCGCGATACAAACCCTTGCAGAGACGCGAGGCATCGACATCCCACTTATCGTCTCCTCTGACAGAAGTGGTGGCGGTGGACGTAACCTCTCAGGACAAACAGTTGAAGCGTTCTGGAACTCCGTTCGGCATGCCAACCTGCTCGCTGTCGGATTGAACTGCGGTTTTGGTGCGCAACAGATCCGTCCTTACCTCGCCGAGATGGCAAAACTGGCTGACATACCCGTCATCTGCTATCCGAACGCTGGACTCCCCAACGAACTCGGGCAGTATATACAGACCGCATCGGAAATGGGGGATTGGATGCACGAATTCGCGCAAAACGGCTTCGTCAATATTGTCGGTGGATGTTGCGGCAGCCAACCTGAACATATTGAAACGATTGCCAAAGTCGCCGCTGAATACCCGCCCCGACACCCCACTCCACAAGAATGTGCCTGTCGTCTGAGCGGTTTAGAGGCGTTTAACATCACACCTGATTCTCTCTTTGTTAACGTTGGTGAACGGACAAACGTAACAGGTTCACGCCGATTTGAGACGCTCATTAAAAACGAGGATTATGAAACCGCCTTAGAGGTTGCCCGTGACCAAGTGGAAAACGGCGCACAACTCATCGATATTAACATGGATGCGGGTATGTTAGATGCCAAAGCTGCAATCGTCAAGTTCCTCAATCTCATCGGAGCGGAACCGGACATCAGCCGCGTGCCTATCATGCTGGATTCCAGTCGATGGGAGGTAATAGAAGCTGGGTTGGCATGCATTCAAGGGAAAGGGGTTGTCAACTCCATTAGCATGAAAGAGGGAGAGGAAGATTTCTTAGCGAAAGCGCGATTGATCCGTCGATACGGTGCCGCCGTTATCGTCATGGCGTTCGACGAAGACGGGCAAGCCGCTACTTACGAACGGAAGGTGGAGATCTGTCGCCGGGCATACCAACTCCTGACAGAGCAGGTTGGGTTCCCACCAGAGGACATCATCTTCGATCCCAATATTTTCGCTGTCGCCACGGGTATTGAGGAACATAACGAATACGCGAAGGTGTTTATCGAGGCGTGTAAGGAGATTAAAACCACGTGTCCGCACGCTTTGGTGAGCGGTGGTGTTAGCAATATCTCGTTTGCCTTCCGTGGTAACGACACGGTGCGCGAGGCGATGCACGCCGCGTTCCTCTACCACGCCATCAATGCCGGTATGGACATGGGAATTGTCAATGCCGGGCAACTCGCGGTCTATGACGACCTGCCAAAAACACTCTTAGAGGCAGTGGAGGATGTCCTGTTCAACCGCCGAGAGGATGCGACGGATCGGCTCGTCAACCTCGCTGGCACGCTGCAAGGTAAAGGAAAGAAGAAACGTGTCAGTAGAAAATGGCGGAAATTGCCGGTTGAAGAGAGAATCAGCCACGCGCTTGTCGAAGGGATTCTGGAATATATTGAAGATGATACTGAGGAAGCACGGCTGAGCTACGAACGTCCGATACATGTGATCGAAGGACCTTTAATGGACGGTATGAACCGCGTCGGTGAACTCTTCGGTGACGGTAAAATGTTCCTGCCGCAAGTGGTTAAAAGTGCGCGGGTCATGAAAAAGGCGGTTGCACACCTCACCCCGTATATTGAAAAGGAACAAACGGAAGGTGCTATCCAATCGAGAAGCAAGATTGTGATGGCGACGGTGAAAGGCGACGTACACGACATCGGCAAAAATATCGTCGGTGTGGTACTTGGATGCAACAACTACGACGTGATTGATCTCGGTGTGATGGTGCCTGCGCAAGATATTCTGGAAACTGCACGGAAAGAGAACGCCGATATTATCGGGTTGAGTGGGCTCATCACGCCATCTTTAGATGAGATGGTATATGTTGCTGAAGAGATGGAACGCGAAGGCTTCCGAATCCCACTTCTCATCGGCGGCGCGACCACTTCAAAAATACATACTGCCGTTCAAATTGAACCCGCTTACGGCGGCGCAACGATTCACGTCAAGGATGCGTCCCGAAGCGTTGGGGTTGTCAGCAATCTGTTGAGCAGCGAAAAACAGCAGACGTTCACTGAGCAGACCCGCGAAGAATACGCAAAGATCCGTGAACACCGCGCGAAAAACCGGAAACAGGCGAATCTGCTACCGTTTATTGTCGCACAACAACGGAAATCCACACCGGACTGGCGAAATTATCAACCCGCTAAGCCTTCCATGATCGGCACCAAGGTTTTTGACGACTATCCATTAGAAAAACTTGTTGACTATATCGACTGGAGTCCGTTCTTCACAACATGGGGTCTCCGCGGCAAGTATCCGAAGATATTGGAGAACCCGGAAGTCGGTGAGGAGGCGCGTAAACTCCTTAAAGATGCTGAAGCACTCCTCCGTATCATTGTTGAAGAGAAAAGGTTTCAGGCACGCGCTGCCGTCGGGATTTTCCCTGCCAACGGTGTCGGTGAAGATACGGAGATTTATGCCGATGAAGCACGGACAGAGACGATCGGCACCTTGCACCACCTACGCCAACAGACGGAACAGCCGTTCACGAGACCGAATCTCAGTCTCGGCGATTTCATCGCACCGAAGGCGACCACATTACCGGACTATATCGGAGCATTTGCGGTGACAACGGGTATCGGTGTCTCCGAATTCTGTGCTGAATTTGAGCAGAAACAGGACGATTACAACAGCATTATGGCGAAGGCGTTAGCAGACCGCTTAGTTGAAGCTTTTGCTGAATGTATGCATCAGCATGTCCGTAGAACATTATGGGGTTACACTGGTGATGAGACCTTGGACAAGGATACGTTAATTGCCGAGAAATACCGCGGGATTCGTCCGGCACCGGGATATCCTGCCTGTCCCGATCACAACCAGAAACGGGTATTGTTTGAACTGCTGAAGGCTACGGAAAACACGGGTATCTCTCTCACCGAGAATTTAGCGATGTCTCCGGCAGCGTCTGTGAGTGGATGGTACTATTCACATCCAGAGGCGCGGTATTTTAGCATCGGTAGAATCGGGGAGGATCAGGTTGCGGATTACGCGAAGCGCACCGGAATGGACATCGAAACGGCAAGACGTTGGCTGAAGCCGTTGTTGACATAATTTACAACCTTGGTTGCAACAAACCGATCTTGTTGCCACTCGGATCACGGAACATCGCAAAGTGACTTGAATTCCCCGGAATTTCTTGAGGTTGTATAAGGATTTCACCGCCAAGACTTTCCACCTTCAATAGACACTCCTGTATATCATCAACTTGAATATAGATGATAACGTTGTTTGTGGAATCCGTTTCTTCGGTTGCTTGAAATAGATGTCCTTCTATCCCTTTATCTGATGCCGGGTCCGCAATATATATAGTGAAGCCTATAATTACTTGGACATTCTGAATAGGCGGGGAATGTAAAGCAAAGACAAATTGTGCTTTAATAGCACAATTTCAAACCCCGCCAGCGAAGGAGGGGTTGTTATTCCCAGAAGTGTCAACTTATTTTTCGGTTTTACTATAATTG
>JAKZUG010000235.1:0-16550 GCA_047516705.1 Candidatus Poribacteria bacterium
ATTCTCAGAATAGCAAACCGTATCAACGCATTGATACGCTCCACTGGACAGACGCAGAACAACACTCAGGCAAACGTCTGAAACTTCATAAGTTTCCGAAAGATCATAAGGTGAAAGTTTTCCGGGTAGTGTCCTCCGGGCGCACGGATTATGTCGTGACTAACGACTTGAGTCAATCCGACGTTTCGGCTACACAACAGGCGTGTAGCTGGCGCTGGAAGGTTGAACAACTTCACCGTGAAGCGAAACAGTTGACAGGTTTGGAAAACTGCCAATGTCGTCTACCGCGTATTGTTCGTAATCACATTGCGGCTGCGTTTCTCGTTTGGGTTCATCTGATGCGCAAAGCGTCCGAAAAAGGGAAACCAACCCTTTATCAAGTCAAACATGGATTGCTCTCTGAATACTTGTGTCAACAACTCAAATCACCTATGCTAAAAATCGCTGCTGCGTAAGTCCTAGAAAAGTAACAAATTTTTGGCACTCGGCACTATTCTAAGGCTCAAGAAAGTGAGGTTGAACCTCACTGAGAACGACGGAATTTGACAAGACGATGCTTCTCGACTATAATTATGCGTATGCCAAGACTCATAATTATTCTACTGCTATCCATTTCATATCCTACGCTTCTCTTTGCACATCCAGAAGGGACAGGCAAACACGTCATTGAAGCTTACCGAATTGAAGGCGAACCGCCACAGATTGACGGGGTGTTGGATGATGCGGCATGGCAGCATGCAGCACCCCGCAGCGGTTTCATTCAACTTGAACCCGCACGTGGTGCCTTCGCAACCGATGACACAGAATTCCGCATTGCTTACGATGTTCACAACCTCTACGTCGCATTCCGATGTTATGATGCCGAACCTGATAAAATTGTTAATCGGATGACGCGGCGCGGCGATGTCTATGCTTCAGATGTCATCTCTTTTTTCATCGACCCGCATCACGACCATCGCACTGGCTATAAATTCGCAACGACCCCTGGCGGTGTCCAGAGTGATAACTACCGATATGAGGATACTCAGCGTGACTCCAACTGGAAAGGCATTTGGTGGGTTGAAAGCAATATTGATGAATTGGGATGGAGTGCCGAGTTTAAAATCCCGTTTTCCAACTTCCGATTCACTGACTTTTCACATAAATCTGGACCGACACAGATTTGGGGTTTTGATGTGGAGCGGGCAAACCGGCGAAAGAGCGAGGTAACGGTGTGGAAACAGTTGACACAAGCGGGTGTAGTTACACGGATGTCCGATTTAGGGCATATAGTAGGGATCCACGGCATTGAGTCGGGGAAAAACTTTGAAATCTCACCATATCTTTTAGGCGGTGTCACCGATACCACTAACTCGGACCTTGCGCGCCAACTCGGTACGGGCTTGGATGTTCAATACAGCCCCACGAGTGCCTTGAAGGCGAATGTCACCGTCAATCCTGATTTCGCACAAGTTGAGGCAGACCAATTGGAGATTAATTTGACTCGGTTCCCGACGCGTTTTCCAGAAAAACGTCCGTTTTTCGTTGAGGGAAACAGTTTTTTTCAAACGCCATACGACTTAATGTTCAGCCGTCGCATCGGGAGTCGTGGAAATATCCTTTGGGGCGGGAAACTCACAGGAAAGGTAGGGAACTATTCTATTGGTGTCTTGGGCAATCAAACCGGCGAATTCGGTTTTTCTGAGAGCACTTCATCTGAAAAAGAGGAGGCGTGGTTTTCCGCCATCCGAATTAAACGCGACATCCTCAAACGCTCAAATGTCGGGATTCTGCTTGTAAACAAAGAACAACCGCAAGACAATAACGATAATTGGACCCACAGCAGAGTAGGCGGTATCGATATGAATCTTGCCCTTGGCAAAACGTATCATCTTACCGGACAGTACGCTGGTAGTTTCCATCCGGGAGAGGACAAAGATAACGTCGCGTACACCGTTGACTTCGCGCAGCGGAATTACCTCTGGAGCAGCAGCATTGGATTTGAACGGGTCGCACCCTACTTTGAGATTAACCAGACGGGATTTTTACGGAAAGAACGCAACCGTGGCTGGCAGCGTGTCTATATGCAAACATCTTATTCCCCGCAGTGGGGTAGTCGTCAGTTTTTCGCTGGTATCACCACCCGTCTTTCACAAAGCCTTTACACGCCAGAATATTTTAGCGAATGGAAAGAACGCAACCCAGAACTATCCCTCTCACCTGAATTTGACGAGGACCTGTTCAGATGGAACGTCAGTGCTAACGTCGGGATGGAGTTCAGGGAAACCCTTTTAGACGATATTACCGCATACTACTACCGTAGCGGGGAAGTAGAATTGACTGAGATATTTATAGCAGACGGATATGGGTTTTCGATTGATACGAACTCCACAAACCCGATCGCTATTGGTATTGGAATGGACTTCTCGGACTATTTTAACTTCGGACGACAACAGGCGGGCAAACAGCGGAGTCTCACGCTTGAATCTACCTTACGTCCACAGAGTAATTTTTCGATAGAATTAGATAGCAGTTACGCGCAGAGTCTTGATTTAGAAGGTGCCATTGACGGCAGGTTTTTCGTCAGTTCATTGCGTGCGACTTATTTATTCACTCGTGAATCGTTTTTGCGGATGTTCGCGCAAGCAGGTCGAGAACGTCCGCTATCTGCGGAAATTCATGAGAACTATCTGCTAAGCCTTCTATTCGGATGGGAGTATAGTCCGAAGAGCCATCTTTTTGTTGCCTATAACGAAACTTGGGCGGATGTGCCTGTTGGAACAGGGTTGAATCGTGAGTTAGAGTTGGAAAATCGAGTTGTTGTGGTTAAAGTAACGTATCTCTATAATCTATAGGGTATTCGTTTTCAGTTGTTAGTCAAAAGCGATCAGCAGTCAGCAAAGAGCAAAGTCAAGGGATCCTACAGCAAGAGCGCGTTGTTGAACGAAAGATCAAAATTACGAAGAACTGAATGGCTCTGGACTACACTAAGTTAAAAATTGTAAAAAGAACAGCAGTGTGGTATAATAAGAAATATGAAAGACTTTATACTGCTATTTTTCAACGTTCTATTAACAGTAATAGGACAAATCCTGTTCAAACACGGTATGAACATAGTGGGTCGCATCAACAACGTCCGAGACGCGCTGGAAAAACTGCCACAGGCGTTCCTAAACCCCTACGTCCTTAGCGGAATCGCGATATACGGCTTTACTACGCTCGTCTGGCTGGTCATCTTGTCGCGCGTGAAACTGAGCATTGCGTATCCGATGTTAAGCTCTGGATATGTGCTGTCCATCCTGTTTTCCTGGTTTCTGTTCAAAGAATCTATCCCGAAGGTTCGCATAATTGGTGCTCTGATCATCTGTATTGGTGTCTACCTTGTCGCACACGGAGAGTCTTAATCAATGGCAGAACCCACTGAAAGCCAAGTTACCACCAAAACACGCAGTTCGTATGCTGCGATGGTATTGTCGGCACTTCTCCCCGGGCTTGGTCAACTCTACTTGGGGCAATTCCTGAAGGGGTTTATTATCTTTTTATTATTTGCTTCAGCACTCGGGATTTTCTATCTCAATTCCATGCCAGTAAAGGAGTGGCGTGATTTAACTCGGTTTGGGCCGGCCGCGAAAGAAGATATTTCAACAGATAACGCAGAAGACCCGCAAAAGCATGCCCATATGCCATTCATATCTGGACGTTTGACGATGGGGAGAAGTTGATGTACCGTCCCTCTTGGAAACTGAAGATTAGCGGTTCAATCCAAGGAATTTTATGCTGGCTCTATGTCATTGGCGATGGATGGCGAGGCAGACGTAGGTGGAGTAAACGTTAATTACAGGTTTTTATGATAGAGACTCTCGGTTTGCAAGCTGCGTTAAAAGATCTGAGGGTTTGTGCTCTATCTGTAACGGATGTGATATGTTATGAAAATCAAGCGCAATTGTGCCTCAATAGTGCTATGTAGCATGCTTCTCGTCACTTTAGGGCTTGGGTGCGAAGATAAAGATTCAGTCCTGAAAGAGAGCGAAAAACACTTGGATGCCGGGACCCCACAAGCGGCAGTTGACGGATTAGAGGCTTTTATCGAAACAACACCGGAGGAACCGAAGGCACGACTATTACTTGGGAAAGTCTACAACGAATTGGGACGGTATAACGACGCAGTCAAGCAGCTACGAAAGGCTTCACAACTCTATGCAGCACAACCAGAAGAACGCATCGCAGCACGTCTTGAACTGGCACGTACCTATCTTAGATTCGGTGATAGAACTTCCGCCTTTCGTGTGCTCAGGCTCGTTCAACGTAGTACTTCGGACCCCGAAACACTACGCAAAATCATTGAACTTGTCGGAGATAGCCATCAGACAAAACAACTCACGGACGGTGATTCGGATAACTATTCACCTACCTTCTCACCGGATGGCACACAGATCGCCTTTTCATCTTTCCGAACTGACAACAGTGAAATCTATTTAATGGATCTGAATGGACGGATCCGACGCCGTGTAACCTTCACAACAGATTTCAACGACAGTTCACCAACATTTCTTACGACTCCGAATTATCTTTTTTATAGTAGTGAACCGAAGGCATCTCGCGAAGTTAAAGTCGTTATCCAAAGTAGCGGTTCGACACCGATCTACGCGGGGTTCAACCTTACGCACATCCATAGCAAAATCACGCGAGCCGTGCTTCCGGTGAGTTTCGGTGCGCGTGTGCCACGCACGTCGCCTGCTGGCGATCAGGTTGTCTATGAATCCAATACAGACGGAAATCTGGAATTATACCTTCTCGATTTAGCAGGTGTCAATCTGGCACAGCTGACACCGGAGGATATTGAGCCGAAACGTATCACTTTCAACGAAACCGACGATGGCAGCCCTACATTCTTCCCTGACGGAAAAGGCATCATGTTTGTCTCTTCGCGCAATGAGGTGAATCAACTCTATACGATAGATATTGATGGACAAAACGAGACACATTTCAACCCGAACCGCTATGATTGTTACAACCCGACTGTGTCCCCTGATGGAAAAACGATTGCGTATGTCTCTGCGAGAGATGACGACTGGGAAATTTACCTCATTGATGCAGATGGCAAAAATGAACGGCGAATCACTAACGACATCGGCAGGTCCATCCAACCGGCTTTTTCACCTGACGGACGGCACCTCGTGTTTGTTTCCGACAGAAGTGATACTTTCCATATCTATCTGATGTCTTTTGACAAACCCGTTACGCTTGAGGATTTAGTTAAACGTTTGCAATAGTAGACAAGAGGCTTGCGGAGGTGAAAGAGACATGCTTCAAGTAACCAAACCAGAAGGTTTCGGCAATATCCAACTCGAAGAGGTGCCGATGCCTGAGATAAACGCTCGACAGATTCGGGTGGAGACAGATTCGACGTTAATTAGCCGTGGCTCTGAACTATTTCGACGCTACATCCGAGAAGACGCAGTACCTCCCTCAATCATGGGTTATTCTCTTACAGGCATTGTGGACGCGGTCGGTGCCGAGGTGACAGGTTATCGGGTTGCGGAGCGCGTCATGGTCGTAGCACCGCACGCGCAATATGTCGTCGCTGAACCTAACGCAACTGATGGACGCATTGTACCGCTCTTAGATGATGTCAGTTTTGAAGCCGGAACTTTTCTGCCACTTGCAACGAGTGCCGTCGCTTGGTCAGACTCGTCCGGTGTGAAAGCAGGGGATACTATCGTTGTCTTGGGACAAGGGTTGGTCGGAAGCCTGATGATGCAGGTACTACGCGGTTATAACCCTGAGCGGATCATCACTGTGGACGCTTTGCCGCTTCGGTGTGAATTGTCAACGCAACTTGGGGCAGATGTATCTATAAATGCTAACGAGATAGATCCAGTTGAAGAGGTACGTCGTCTTACCGATGGAAAAGGCGCAGATTTGGTCATAGATTGTGTGGGTGGGTATGCCGGGGTCAAATCTTTCGAGCAAGCACAGGATATGACACGCCAGTTCGGTACTATTCAACTCATTGCACTCTATCAGCAAGCACCGCTCCCTTTACATTCCTCAAAGATGATGAGCAAACGTCTCGTCGCTGGTATCTTGACAGATGAGCCCCGTTCGCAGATTGCTGTGCGCGCTTTGGAAAAGATACAGAACGGCGAGATTCGCGCGTCTGAAATGATTACGCACCGCTTTCACTACACAGAGGCGAAAGCCGCGTTTGACCTCCTCTGGAATACCCCAGGTGATGCGCTTGGAGTTCTGATAAAATGGCAGTAGGTGTTCCGTCCCGAGAAATTGCGTTTCGTGCAGAATTGCGCGGCGCGTCCCTCGCTTTTTCCGCAACGTGGGGACTCTTCTCACCAAAAGGCATTGATGCCGGTACACATCTATTGATTGAACATCTGGACATCCAAGAAGGAAACACCTGCCTTGACCTCGGATGTGGATACGGTGCTATCGGCATCACGCTTGCTAAATGTGTCCAAACGGCAACTGTCTATATGGTGGACAAGGACTTTGTAGCAGTTGATTACGCGCGCAAAAACGTGGAACAGAATCGACTCCAGAATTGTCATGTCCTCCTGAGCAACGGATTTAGTCACCTCCCTGACATCCAATTCGATCTCATCGTCTCTAATCTACCTGCCAATGTTGGTAAAGAGCTTCTACAGATTTTTCTGGCGGATGCAAAACACTACCTCAAACCGAACGGACGCCTCTATGTCGTCACGATTTCGGGTCTCCGAGAATTTATCAAGCGCAATTTTATGACTGTTTTCGGGAATTATCGGAAGGTTAAACAGCGTAATACCCATACGGTTGCGATGGCAATTCGAGTGTAGCGTTTTGATCCTCTTTCGGAAAACCTACATACCTACAAAGCGTGTTATAACTGTGAACGCATCTACAAATGATTTGACATAGGCGTAGCCATTAGGTATAATTATAATATTGTAGATACAACAACAATCAAAACACTTTTCCTCAATAAGAAAGCCCCAAAGGAGAAACAAAGCAAATGGCTCGTTTAAGTTTCGTGTTGATGCTAATTGCTAGTGCCGGAATGTCGATTAGTATTGTCTTCGCGCAAAGCGACGGTGTGAACGGTGGAACTGTGGAAGGTAAAATTAATGATACAAGCAGAAATCAGAATCCGATTGAAGGTGTTCAAGTAAAGATTGTCGCTCCAGATGGAACAGAATATGAAGCAACAACTGACGAAAATGGTGATTATAAACGCATGGGGCTCCCCGCAGGTCGTTACTTAATCAGTACTCATAAGGAAGGATTCGGGGATCGGGTTGGGAAACCGGTTACAGTTGTTAATGGCGGCAAACACTACGTCCCGCTTAAGATGACCCAAAAGTCGAATATTGCCACCTTCATCGAAAAATTCCAAAAACAGAATGCCCCTGAGAACATGTCACAAAACTCACAAGAGCACTGGTACAACCTCACCTTGATGAATACCAAAATCGGTTATATGCATATATCAACAGACAAAACCGAGTATCAAGAGGAAGAGGTGGATCGACACAAAGTTGATATGGTTATGAATTTTAAGGCACTCGGGACCGATGTAACATTGGAAATCACCCGCGTTGAGTATACAGGCCCGGATTTAATGCCACGCCACTTTCTTTCAACCTCTAATGAATCTGGCTTAAAACAGGTGGAGGGACATATCGTAGATGGTGTGGCACACATTAAGACAACCCTCAACGGTGAAACCACTGAATCAGAAGTCCCTGTGCCACCGGATACAATTTCTGAACACACTGGTGTGGAATCACTCTTCCAACAGGGTCTTAAAATAGGTGACAAACGGAATTTTCACATATTCAGTTTCGATCTATTAAAGCCGGTGAAAACAGAAATTGAGGTTGAAGGGCAAGACACCTTAACGTATCAGTCAGAGGAAAAGCAGGTTTATGTTTTGCGTCAGACGCTGGATATGATGAATGGGATCACTGCGAAAGTATGGCTCGACTCTGATGGGGTGAACTATAGAACAGAAGTACCCATGATGGGATTTTCCATGGTAACCACCAAAACAGATAAGGAAACTGCGCTTGGCGGTACTGAAGAAGTTGATGTCGTCTTAAAAACTCGTATCCTTCCCTCCGGCAAACGCCCTACACCCAAGGCAAAAAACTTCAAAGCAGAAGTGAAACTTCCATCAGGGAACATCGCTGATGCCATCATGTCTAATTCCCAACAAACACTGGAAGTAACCAGTGAGAAGGAAGGTAGCCTTTCGATTCAGGTGCCAACGGTTGCAGCGGAAGATTGTCCTGACTTACCTATTCAAGATGCAGAAGGTGAATTCCTTGGTGCGAGTGCTTATATTCAAACCGATGCACCAGCGATTCGTGCGAAAACCGAGGAAATATTAGATACTGAAGTTAATTCATGGCGCGCCGCAGAAAAATTATGCCAATGGGTTCATGCAGCCATTACCGAGAAAAAAATGAGTGGTGGTTTCGGTTCATCATTAACTGCATTAGAGTCGCTCTCTGGAGATTGCACGGAACACACTGTGCTTTTCATCGCCTTAGCACGTGCTGCTGGAATTCCAGCACGGATCTGTTCCGGTATCGTATATGCGAAAGATGCCTTTTACTACCACTTCTGGCCCGAAGTCTACGTCGGCAAATGGGTCCAGATGGATCCAACATTGGGACAGACCATTGCCGATGCGAATCATATTCAACTTGGAGGAAGTACCGTAGAATCGGATAACCTGATGGAATTCGCCGAAGGCGTTTTCCGTACGCTCAACCAACTTGAAATTGCCATCGTTGAATAAGATCGTATAGGTTCGCTCCATTAGGAGAGGTAGATGTGCAGTTTGGATTTACCAACATCCTTTTGATTATGCGGAGATCTCCTTTAACTGACAATTATTCTGCTGACTGCCGATTGCGATAAATTAAAGGAGAAAACGATTGGCATTTCTCAATCCACTTTTTCTTTTTGGACTCCTCGCCGCTGGTATTCCACTGATTATCCATCTTTGGAACCGTCGCCGCGTTGTGACGATCGATTTCAGCAGTCTAATGTTCTTGCTGGCGGCGCATCGCGAAAATGCCCGACGTTTCCAACTCAGGCAGCTTCTCATTTTGCTTTTGCGGATGGCAATCGTCGTGCTTATTGCACTTGCTTTGGCACGTCCGTTCTTGACGCTTGGGCTGCCGATTGCGTCCGTGCGTGCGAAAACCGACATAGTCATTGTTTTAGATAACTCTTACAGCATGGCGTACCAAGATGTTGACGGCATCAGGTTTGAAAAAGCAAAAACTTTGGCAATTGATATTCTGGATACGCTGCGGCACGGAGACAGTGCTGCACTTATTTTAATGTCGGATATTCCGAATCCTATTTTCCGGCAACTCACACCGGACCTTGAGAGCGTCACAGCGGCGATTAACGATGCGGCAGTCTCTTATCGCGCCACGAACGTTCAGCCGAGCCTTGAACTTGCGCACGAAATCCTCACCGAATCAGAACAATTGAACAAAGAACTCTATCTTATTTCAGACTTCGCCCGAAACGGATGGGAGAACTGGGGTAGGCAAGTGAATCGCTCTGGCGCGCGCGTTTCTCTGATTCCTGTTGCCGAAGGAGAAGCACATAACACAAATATTGAAGCAGTCCGTCCCTCCAACCAACTAATAGGCGTAAATCTACCGCTCCAATTGAATGTAACTACCGCGAACCATTCGGTAGCACCATTGGCGCAGAATATGCTAACGCTGTTTATTGACGGAGAGAAACAAAAAACTGTGAGTTTTTCTGCAGCAGCTAACGAATCACTGAATACGACTTTAACATACAACTTTTCTACACCCGGCACGCATATCGGTTATCTTACGCTCACGGAGGATCGACTCAACATTGACAACCAGCGTTATTTCGCTTTGGATGTCATCGGTGAAGTGCGTGTACTTTGTGTCGGAGAACAGACGGAATACCTTGCTTTAGCACTAAATCCACATAATGTTCCTATGCCGCCTCCTGTTACCGGGAGTGCGGTTTCTAAAGATATAAGCCGAAATACAATAGATACCAACGGTGTAATGATTTTACCGACGCAATGCACGCCTGCTGAATTTGAATCCTTTCCGCTCGAAGATTACGACGTTATCATCCTGGCAGATGTGCCGAAGATCACCCGACAGATCGATGCGCAGCTGCAAGAGTTCATCCGACACGGCAAAAGCGTTATAGCCTTTGTGAGCAGGCACAGCAATGCAGATAGTTACAACTCACTTAGCGATACTTGGTTGCCTGCCCAACTTGGTAGCACACTCACATGGACACCACCGCAGCAGATTCGTACGTACCAAGAGGGGCATCCCATTTTTGATATTTTTCCGAACGAAGGGTTTTCTGCGCAATACGCTCCACAATTTCACAGTGGTGTGGTGCTACGTCCTACCCCTGAGTCAGAGGTAATAGCACACTTCAACGATGACACACCCTTTCCTGTCGAGCGAAATCAAGGCACAAGCACAGTGTTACTCTATAACTGCGGACTGCTCATACAACAGCGTAACGCGCCAAGTGCAAATGCCGGACCCTCTCGCGCTACAGCCGATACAAACGACCTGCTCGTTAATCCGTATTTCCTCCCGATTCTTCAACAGAGTGTGCTTTATACGGCTATAGCGAGTCGTAATCTTTTAACATGGAGTGGACATGTCGGCGACACCTATACAGGGCGTTATCCTCGTAGTGCTGGCGGGAAAGCGTCCATTGGCTTAAAAACCACCGTTGATACACCGGACAACGATGGTACGGATGCTGATAATAGTAGCGTGGTCCCGATTGCTGAAGACGGCACATTGCAATTTCAAGGCACAGAACGTCCTGGCATCTATGAGGTTGAGGTGCGAACACAAGGCAGGCTTCAGCGAGACTTTTTCGCGGTCAACGTCGATGCGACTGAAGCCGACTTATCACAGATTCCACTTCAACAGGCAGCTGCGCGAGTCGATGCGCAAACAACAGCAAATGTGGAAACTGAAGGGACAACGGTGGCAGCTGAGGCTTACAATGTTAAAAGACACGGTAGGGAAATATGGGGTGAGTTGCTTCTCTTGACTGTCTGCTTTATGCTCCTCGAAAGTTTTCTCTCGAACCGGAGTACTCACTCGTCACTGGGAAGGGACGAAAATGCACTGACTGTAGGTGAAGTATAATGCAAGAATTTTGTTACCCTGCATGCTCGTTTGGAACATTGTGCTTAATTGTGCTGCTCAGCATTAGCATACAAATTGAAGTTTCATCAGAAACAGCGGCTGCTTCACAGGACAAAACAATGGGTTCTGGAGATGAATCAAATATTGTGCGGAGTCTTGTTATCAAAGGCAATGATTCATTCTCCGAACAGCAAATTCGCGCCCTGATGCGGACAGATGTATGGAGTGTATATGATGAAACCGTTCTGGAATCAGATTTTGAAGCAATCGTAAATTTTTATAAGGAAAATGGCTACCGGTTTACGCGTGTCGTTGAAGCGCAAAACTATGTCAAGAAATTTGAGGACGGTATCTATCTTGGCTTTGAGATTGATGAGGGCGTTATCGGTAAAATTACGGTGTCCGGTAATACAAACACCAGAGAAAATGTGATACTCCGCGAATTGCTATTTCAGGAAGGAGATGTCTATATAGAAGCGGATAAGACAGAAAGTGAACGCATTCTACGACAGAAAGCTTATATCGGTTCCGCAAACATTATCCCGCAATGGAATGCAAATTCAGAGACGGTGGCTATTCACGTTAATATTACAGATCTTTGGTCACTTAAAGGGGCGTTTGACCCGCTGCCCTTGCTGAATCCTGAAGGTGGTAAGTTTCTCATAGCGGGTACAGACTTCAATTTATTGGGTTCCGGTCATTTCACACAATTCCGCTATGAAGGCGTTATAGAAAAAGAGGAAGAAACACGGCACTTCATACGCGGTAGGTATCAGATGCCGAGGCTTCTCAATTCGCATTGGAATTTTGATGGTGAGTTTACACAGCGTTTAGAAGGTGCTACATGGACTTCCTTGTTAGAACGTCCGCAATATATATTCCTATTAGAACGCCCACAATATAGTCTGAAAAGTCGTTGGAGTGCAAGATTGCAAGTCTCTGAGTTGATTCATCGGAGACGGTGGTACGAAAACGGCGTGAAAACAGATATCTTTGGACGAAATCTACAAACAGCGTCTGGTACTATTCTCCGCTATTTCGGGGATCGGGAGCGGCAAAATTACATAGGTCTCTGGGCAGAATCGCAACGTTCGAGGCATGAAAGCATTGAAACCTTCGGTGAATCCGAAGCAGCCCCCTCAAATCGAGACATCAAACTTGTTGGCATCACTGTAGGACGGAAGCGCGATACCTACCATAAAACCCGATTCCTTAGAAAAATGGGCCAAGAAGAAGACTTTTTCACCGGCTCACGATATGCTTTTTCAATCGGATATGCATCTCCTTTATACGGTTCAGACATGGCAGAATCTTATGCAGGTTTTACAGGCGTATCAGCGTGGACCCAAGGAAACCATATACTGAGTACAACCCTTATAAACCTCAGTACATCCTTCACAACGCGTATTGAGCGTTCTAAGATTCAATTACAAACCGTATGGTACTACATAGACGTATTCAATACGGGTAATGATATCTATACAGTGGACAAAGGGTTTCGTAATAATGGGTTCTTTGATTTTCATCAAACGTTTGTAGCACAATTTACAACGGAGATGCAGTTTGGGTGGAGTGGTGAAGATCAGGTTACTCTTGGAGCCGACAATGGGTTGCGAGGTTATGATCCACAGCAGTTCAGCGGTGAAAAAATGATGTTGATGCACATTGAAAGCCGAACGCTCTGTGGTGGGAAACTCTTCAGTAAAATTGATGATGGTCTTGCTGCGGTTGCTACGTTCATTGTGAAGCCGTTCATCAAACGCTCAGTTAAAGTTGGACTTGTCTTAAGTGCTACTGTCTTTGCCGATGTAGGCTACATCTGGAACGGGAAACGCACCTTTAACTTAAGCGAACCGAAATCGAGTGTTGGCTTCGGTTTGCGAGGCAGCTTTTCTCAGGTAAGCGGTCCCAGCATCTTTCGCATCGGATTGGCATTTCCACTTGATATGCCCTTCGCGTCTGTTTTTGAACCTCGATTTTTTTATGGTATTAACCAAACCTTCTAAGTCCTGTCAAGAGACCGGAATCCAGATATGGATACACCTCCGCGCCAATCAACTGAGAATATCACATGGCGGGCTATCCTGTTAGGGTTCCTGTCGCTTCCGCTTAATATCTACCTCGTCGTTCAGACAGAGACAGTATGGACAACACAATACCCCACCACAATGGCGATTTTCTTCAACGCCGTTTTTACGCTCTTCCTCGTCGCAATCTTCAACCTGTTTTTAACACGTTACCTCCCGAAATGGAAGCTCACGCAAGGAGAGATGCTGACGGTGTACCTCATGGTAACGCTGGCATGCGTCGTGTGCGGACACGATCTTTTGCAGGCGACAATGTGCGTCTTGGGGCATGCAACGTGGTTCGCTACACCGGAGAACGAATGGCAATCCCTCTTTTTCCGATATATTCCGGACTGGATTGCCGTTATGAATCGGCGTGCCTTAACGGGTTATTATGAAGGCACGTCAAACCTCTTTGAAATCGAGCATATCCGCGCGTGGCTTACCCCTGTGTTAGCGTGGTTGGTTTTCTTCTCTGCACTGGCGTTCTCGATGATGATGCTCAGCGTCATCCTCCGCAAACAGTGGATTGAACACGAGAAACTGAGTTACCCGATCATCCTACTCCCCTTTGAGATGACGAAAGGTGCGAGCTTCTACCGAAACCGACTCCTCTGGATAGGCTTCGCTATCGGATGCGGACTCGACCTGCTCAACGGTATCAGTTTTCTCTATCCGTTTGTACCGAGCATCCCGATCCGTCACGACATCGGGATGCTGTTCACGGAAAAACCGCTGAGTGCTATCGGATCAACACCTATTCACCTAAATCCTTATGCCATCGGTATCGGTTTCTTAATGCCGTTAGATCTGTCACTCTCTTGTTGGTTGTTCTATCTCTTTTGGAAGGCACAACTTGTCTTCGGTGCAATGACAGGAATGAACCAGACACCCGGGTATCCGCATATTGACATGCAATCGCTTGGTGCATACTTCGGACTCTGTTTCTTTGCACTCTGGATAACACACAAGCACTTATGGCAGGTTATCCGTAATATCTTAGGTTTGAAAACGGACCTCGATACGGTAAACGAACCGATGGGGTATCGTGGTGCGTTTATCGGACTATTGATTAGTATTGCAGTTGTGTTTGGCTTTTGCCTGAAGGCGGGAATATCATGGTGGGGTGTGCTTGGATTTTTCAGTATCCATTTTATACTTGTTTTAGCGTTCACGCGGATGCGCGCTGAACTTGGAACACCGACACAGGACTTTTATCGTGCGGGTCCTGGTCTTTTCCTTACCTCAATTTTTGGCTCCAGAAAGATTGGTGCACCGACGTTGACGGGGTTCGCTTTTCTCTATGGCTTCACCCGCAACTACCGTTCGCAACCGATGCCGAATCAATTAGAAGGATTTAAACTCGCTGACAAGGGACAGGTGAATACACGTCAACTCCTTTGGGTGATGTGGGGAGCAACGGTCACCGGGTTACTTATCGGGTTTATCGCGTTCCTACATGCGGGTTATCGGCACGGAAGTTTGGGGACATGGCGCGGACAGGAGGCATTCAGCGACTTACAACGCTGGTTGACGCTCCCTAACGATACAGACTGGAGCCGCCTCGGATTTTTTGGATTCGGTATCTCTCTGACGCTTACGACGCTCTTTATGCGTTTGCGGTTTATTTGGTGGCAGCTGCACCCACTTGCCTATCCGCTTGCGGGGAATTGGAACTTCGGCAGGCTCTGGTTTCCGGTATTTCTCGCTTGGCTGATAAAAACTATATTGATCCGTCACGGTGGGATTGGCGCGTATCGCCGAACACTGCCCCTCTTTTTCGGGACAATGCTCGGTGAGTTTGTTATGGGAAGTATCTGGGCAATTTTAGGGTTATTTCTCGGACAACGGATGTATTCGTTTAAGCACTGGTAAGTATCCGTCCGTTCTAATGCTGGTATGCCCTTAGTTTACTACTTTTTGCAAACGGATGCTTCCAGCAGAGGTGCGCAATTTCAGCAAGGGACCCCCGCCGTTTATACCGCCTTTCAACCTATTTTTAGGAACCTTTCCTTGAATGACCGATGTCACTGCAAAGTCTGTTGAAATGCGCCCGACGCTGGTTTCAGCATCTAGGCTCATAGCGATATTCGGTATGAGGGTAACAGTTATACTGCCCGCCGATGTTTGCAGATTACATTCACTTTGGGGTTGGTCTGTTATAGAATTTCTCCTATAATCTCAGGGTTTTTGTTGTGGCACTAAACGGAAAGCACGACCTGTCTGGAACATCCCGAAGTTCATTCCAGACAGGTGTGACTTATGATTCGCCATTCTGCTGTTGCGTCCGGATCTCTTGGAGTATCTCGACAACAGTCTCCATTTGCCCTTCAAGTTTGTCAATACGCTGTTCAACAGATGCTGTCGATGCTAAGTCCTCATCCTCATCCGAGGTAACCTCAACGGTTTCGGCAGCGTCAACATCCGCATCTTGCTCTTGCCCTCTCCACATATCTTTAAGAAAGGACGGCATTGATTGGCGCACAACTTCTTTGACATCTTTTAGTTCGTCACCAATGGTTTTTTTCATGTGATCAAAGTCGAAATCATCAACGCATCCTTCTCTGACGTACGCCGCGACTTGATGACATGCGAAACAGATGTCGCCAAAAGAGGCATGCGTTTCGAGGGGTTCAAACAGTCCATCGGGTACAGCATTGAGATCAGCAAGAAGGGTAAGCGCGTTGTTGAATTGCCGAGCGCACCGCTCCTCACCGTCTGAAAAATTGTCTGTAATCGCAGAAGTTTCCACAATACGTGCTGTGGTTTCCAATAGCCGTAGAATTCTGCGAATTTCCTTTTGAGATTCATGTTCGTTAGACATGGTTGTCTCCTTTTTAGGTCGATTTGCTTATATAGAGACCCTCAAGGCTGAAAAGGATAGTAAAAAATGATTTTTTAACTATTAAATCTGTTAACCATCAACTCGTGCCTTAACATTTATAACGGAGTCGAGTTGATGGTTAAACCGTTCCACTTCGTTTCACGCCCCTTCCCAGTAACGGGTGGGGACCCCGGTTTTCGATTAATTCCAAACGCATCCGGGTTATCAAAGGTTTCTTAACAACTGGAATACTGCAAGAACAACATCCGCAGCAGCTTAGAAGTAATCGTTAAAAAGTTTGCCTATCGGGTTCGTCTATATAGAGTCATCTCGGACTAAAAGGATAGTGGGAAAAAATTAATTAGGCTTGTTAACCGCTGACACCGAGACATTAGGCAGTTTCCGACTTCAATTCGGCGACGTTCCGGCGGATCTTGATAACTGCCTTAACGATGTCCTCTATGTCCTCTTCGCTCGCCATAAGGA
>JAKZUG010000236.1:0-4796 GCA_047516705.1 Candidatus Poribacteria bacterium
CGTCAGCAAAATCAACAACAGCAATTTTAGCAGCTTCTACAGCCATTACGCTCAAAACGAGGTTCAAAATACAGAACCATGCAAACAAACGGTGAAACATAAGTTTTGTGATTACTCCTTATTATAGAGTTGACACACGCCTGCGCGATCACACGAGCGTTCTGCCGGTTTGATTGAATAGAAAGAAAAGAGTGTTGCGCTTGACGGACGTGCAGCACTCTTTTTACGGTTATCTTTGCCGAATTGTAAGTAGTGCTGCATCGCTTACAATCTCACAAAGAGAGTTTACTGTAAGGACTTTATTTCTGCCCATTTCACTGCTAATTTATCCACTGGTTCTACAGCAAATGCAGTGCTTATGAGTTTTATATTATCTATTGCCCACCACCAATCATTCTGAGCATCAATGACACCGAAACTAATGATCATCTCAGCGGCATTCGCCGGATTGTCAATAGGGATTTCCAACGTTTCGTTTATCTGTTCCCCATCGTTTATATTCTCCTCATCCATGTCAAGGGTAGGAATTGTAACAAGGGTATGCGCTCCTGCGTCAACACCAACGCTCTTGAAGAATAGAATACGTTCTGCCTTTCCGCCATCGAAACTAACAGTTATCTCTCCATTTTGTGTGTCTTCAGGACGCCAACTCGAATCAACTGTTAAGACAAGCGACTTTGCTGCTGCGCCCTTGATTTTAATGGGTGGCGTAATTAAGTGACCATTCCAGCGGCTAATCGCGTCAGGGTTGCCATTTCCCTCCCAATCGTCCCACTCATCAGGGTCAGCCACTGCTCCATTACCGTTGCCTTTGCCATCATTCTGTTTCCGTGTGAACTCACTACGCCGCTGGTCTCCTGCCGTTAATGTCCACCACTCAAGGTCAACAATCGCCCAGGTTCTCCACTCAGGCATCCCGAGGTCTTTAGGGTTCTCGTTTGTAATTTCCCAATCCTCAGGCGGTGTACCTGACCAGACTTTGTTATCTTTAACCTCTTCCATTATGCTTGATTCGAGGGGTACATCCTCAAAATCTTCTTCAAAGAGAACAGTATCAGCTGCCCACACCAGTGGTGTTACAAAACAAAAAGTTGTTATAAGGATCGCACGTACGACGACTCCAATAATGCTGTTATTCATGATAATCCTCCTATTGGGTGTTGATTAAGTTAGCGACGCTCGTTTCTTCCCGACATCGCGAATCCAGATCGTCACCCTAAAGGTTTTTTGTTCTTGGGGACAATTACATTAGGGTCGTAAAGTACCCGCAGAACACTATTAGAGGAATTTTCGCCTGTGACAGGCAAGTTTAAACTTAAATAACCCAAGCTGCTATTTACAAAACTGCAGAAAGTAGCAACTTAGCGTAAGAAAATGATAACAGCAGAATGTGAAAGGGAGTTTGCATTCTTTTGACTTTTCTGTCGTTATAATTAGCAACTAAAAAGTGACAGCGTATCCATCGGTTCTCGGATCGGACCCGCCGATGAGCGCGCCAGATTCGGGATGAACCATTATCATCTGTGCGCTTCCCGGACCGCCCCAATCCCCAACGATTTGGAGTTCGTGTCCTCTCTCCGCCAATCCATCCTTGGTATCCGAAGAGAACCGGTTTTCTAATTGTAGGTCATTGGAGCAAGTGTGCGGAATAGTAGATTCCATTGGGTTCTGTAGACTACGCCAGCGCGGGGCAGAAACCGCCTCTTGCGGTGTCATTCCGAAATTAAGGATATGGGTAACGAGTTGTAGGTTTGTCTGGACCTGCGTATCAGCACCAGGAGTGCGACACGCCAAGAACGGTTGACCGTCCTTCGTAACAATGACAGGATTCATGGTGTGTCGAACGCGTTTGCCCGGCATCAAGCAGTTGGGATGTCCCTCTTCCAAATGCCAATAAGTCATGCGATTGTTCAAGAGAACACCAGTGTCGCCAGCAATCAAGCTGGAACCGAACCCTGATTGGATACTCTGTAGTATACAGACAAGGTTTCCGGCGCGGTCTGCGGTGCAGAAGCAGGTTGTGTCTTCGTGTGCCTCTGGTCCACCGGCTGGCACATCAACAGCTGCCTTCTCCAAGTCAATGCGTTTGGCTTGTTCGGCGGCGTAGGATTTAGATAACATCCCTTCCAACGGGATATCCACCCAATCTGGATCTGCCATGTATTTTTCGCGGTCAGCAAAGGCGAGTTTTTTCGCTTCAACCATCAGATGAACACTTTCGGCAGTATTGCAACCCGAGGCTTGTAAATCGAATAACTCAACGATGTTCAATTCTTGAAGTAGGATATGACCGCTCGAATTAGGAGGCATCTCATAAACCTCATATCCGCGGTAGTTGACATGTATTGGGTCAGCCCAGTGTGCGTGGTAATCAGCGAGATCCTCGGCGGTTAAGAGTCCGTCGTAGGCGCGACTGAATTCGCCAATAGTTTTGGCTATCTCACCTTTATAGAACACGTCTCTACCATTTTTTGCGATCTTTTGGAAAGTGGTACCGAGATTCGGATTTGCGAGGAACTGACCTGCGGGAATCGGTTCGCCATCGTTTGTAAAAACGGCGCGCGAATCTGGTTCTGCAGCAAAACGTGCGTTTTCGCCTTTAAGACCGCCAGCGAGTCGATGACTCACAGGAAAACCGTCCTCACATAGCGAAATTGCGGGTGCGAAAACGTCCTCTAACTTGAGTGCGCCATAGCGGTCATGCGCGAGAAGCCACCCGTCAAGGAGACCCGGTACAGAGACACTTCGCATCCCTTTCATCGGAATGCCACCATCCTTGAGATACGTCTCACGGGTCGCGGCACGCGGTGCAGGTCCGGTAGCATTCACAGCCACAACCTGACCTGTTTCCGCCCAATAGATGAGAATAAACCCGTCACCTCCGAGACCGGAGCCAGCGGGTTCGACCACCCCTAACGCGGCAGCAGTCGCTATTGCAGCGTCAACGGCGTTGCCACCTGCCATCATCGTTTGGATACCCGCCTGCGAGGCAAGCACGTGTCCAGAAGTAACCATTCCGTTCCGACCCATCACAGACGGACGAAACGCTGAGCCGTGTGGAGATTGCATTTTTTTAATTTTCCTTGCGGTTCGTTCAGGTAGGTTTGGCATTTGATGTCCCTTCCCGTATATCCGCCCTCCATTTCATTACGGGCTGCGCTCTCTTTAAAACAAGAAGAAGACAAATTTGAGAGTTTGAAAGTTTCATCCTTTGATTAAGCAAGCATCTTCTTGGCAAATGCCTCAACATCAACGCGTTCGTGTGTTCTTGCGGATTCGTTGCACGCTTCCATCAGTATCCATGTGCCGAGGGTTGTGTCCTGCATCCAATTGCGGTCTGTGCCGTTGGCAATCGCCTGTGCAAAGGCATCGAATTGGAGTCGATCGTCTTCTATGAGTCCTGCGTGTAAATCTTGGAGCGTTAAATCTTCGATGGTTTTGCCGAGTTGGAAGAGTTGTAGGTGTCCTGCGTCTCGTCGGAGATCGCCTTCTTCACCGTGAAAACTCCAACTTCCACTCCAACCGAAGGGACTGGCATGCCCTGCGCGCGTTCCAGCATAAGAAAAAGGTGCGCCGTTTGCGTATTCCATGAGTGCGTTACCACCTGCTGTCCCCCAAGCTTCAATTTGCCCAAGTTCAGGATCACGGCGGTTGTGGATATGTGCGGTGACGGACTTTGGGAGCCCCGTCGCTGCAACGAGTTGGTCAAGTTGATGGCTGCAGCCTGCATGAAAAAAGAGTCCATCCACATAAGCATCGGGTTGTCGGGAATCGGGCCCGGTGTACAGCTTTTGTCGGATCCAGAATCGACATTCACCTGCTAACATTTCACCAATACCGCCATCTTCACGGAGCCATTCCCGCATTTTTGCGGCGGCGGGGTTCCAGCGTTTGTTCTGCCCTTGGACAAGCATTAAGCCGGGGTTCACTTTATGTGCACGGATAATGTCGTGGAATTCTGCCTGTGTTGTTGCGATAGGTTTGACGCAGAGGGTATGCATACCGAGGTTCAGGCTTTCAACGATTAACTTGGCGTGAACGGTTGTTGAGGCATAGATAAGACATGCCTGTGCATCGTGTTTCTCTTTCGCTTCAGTTATGGTCGTGTATATACATTCTGTTAAGCCTTCAGGTGCACCGTTTATTGATGAGACACCTTCCCGTGCGGCTTCAAGGTTGATGTCCACACACGCGACGGGCTCTAACCCGTGCGAATTGGCCTGTGCTTGTAAGCGACCGTGCGCGAAATGGGTACATCCCACATGAATAGTCGGGATAGGCATCTGTGAATCTCCTTTAGTATAGCACCAAGTTAGCGTCGTTAGCGTTCTGCTAAAGCAGCATAAGGAAGCCGAGGATCGGTGCCGCGGCTTCTCTAAGTATCCCTGTCAATTTTGGTATAAGTTTCGCAGTCAGGAAACCTCAACAGCAGGCGGGTTGATGAAATCGTGGTATTTCTGTCCGACCTTTCCAACAGTGGCATCGCCTGCATGGATCAGTACGCGGAACCGGAAATGCATCTCTTCACCCTGTTTGAGTGTGTAGGATCCATCTTTAGACGGATCTCTTTCAAAGGCACCGCTGCCGAAGATGTTGCTTCCCATTAACCCGTAGTTACGTACATGCCAATATGTGGGATAACGTGGGTTGACAATATGATCGAACACAGCAATACCGACAGGTGTTCCGTCAACAACGCCAGAATAATCACACCAGTTAGCCCGCTTCCCCCAAGTTTCGGCCTCATTGATCCCGCCAAAAGCGTTCTCTATCTTTCCACTATCTGAAGCGTTCAT
>JAKZUG010000237.1:0-4338 GCA_047516705.1 Candidatus Poribacteria bacterium
GTCGTGGAATTCGGGGTTGTCGAGGTGTTTGGCGAGTCGTAATAGGCTATGAATTGCCATAGATGCGCCTGAAGGCGTGGCACCATCGTAAGCGGATTTGGATTGGACGATGAGCGTTTCGTGGGCTTTACCGGTGAAGAAGAATCCGTCGCCTGCGTCGTCTCCGAACTGGTCAATCATGAGATGCGCGAGGCGTTCGGCTTCCGTGAGCCATCGCGGTTCAAAACTGGCTTCGTAGAGTGCTATTAACCCTGCAATGAAATAGGTGTAGTCCTCAAGATAAGCGTTGAGGTGGCTTTTGCCGGCACGGTAGGTACGCAAGAGAAGTCCGTTGTCTTGGGATAGCGTCGTCAAGACGAACTCAGCGGATTTTTCACACGCCTCAAGGTATTCAGGTTTCCCGGTGAGTTGGTATCCCATCGCCATGCCGCGGATCATGATGCCGTTCCAACTGGTCAGGATTTTGTCGTCCAGTCCGGGTTTAATCCGCTTTTCTCGCTCTTCAAAGAGTTTCTTTCTCCCATCTGCAAGGAGAGCCTCAAGGTCTTCAAGTTCTATTCTCAGTTTTTGGGCAAAGATGTCAGATGGCACTTGGACGTGGAGGATGTTTTCACCCTCAAAGTTGCCGTGTGGTGTGATGTCATAATACTCACAGAAGACTTCGGCGTTCTCTTCACCGATGATGTCTTCCACATCGTTCGGCTCCCAGACGAAGAACTTACCTTCTACGCCTTCACTATCCGCATCTTGTGTGGAATAGAAACCGCCGTTTTCTGCGTCGTACATCTCACGGAGAACGTAATCGAGTGTCTCGGTCGCTATGTGGCGATAGAACGGTTTTTGCGTGGCTTGGTACGCCTCGAAATAGGCGACGACAAGTTGCGCGTTATCATAAAGCATTTTCTCAAAGTGTGGGGCAAGCCAATGTGCGTCAGTAGAGTATCGGTGGAAACCGCCGCCGAGTTGGTCATACATACCGCCGCGTGCCATCTTTTGTAAGGTGAGTTCTACCATCTCTAAGGCATAGGCGTTGCTGCTATGGTGCCAGTAGCGAAGTAGGAAGGGCAATCCCATGCTCGGTGGGAATTTGGGGGCGTTGCCGAATCCACCGTGTTGCACATCGAATTGGGAGCGGTAGTGTTGGAACGTATTGTTCATCAGTTGTTCTGTGAGTTCATGATGATGTGGATCAACGACGTTGCTCATCTGTGTGAGATGTGTGGTGATTTGCTCCGCTTGCTGCAGTACTTGCACATTCTGTCCGTTGAACGCCTCTGCTACGGCTTCCATCACTTTCGGAAATCCGGGTCTGCCGTATCGGTCAGTGGGCGGATAATAGGTGCCACCATAGAAGGGCTTGAGATCCGGGGTGAGAAAGACGGTCATGGGCCAGCCACCTTGACGCGTCATGACTTGGACAGCGTTCATGTAGATTTCATCTAAATCGGGACGTTCTTCTCTATCGACCTTAATGTTGATGAAAAGATCGTTCATGACCGCGGCGATTTCCTCGTTTTCAAAGGATTCGCGTTCCATGACGTGGCACCAGTGGCATGCGGAGTAGCCGATACTGAGGAGGATAGGTTTCTGCTCCTGTTTGGCGCGCGCTAATGCTTCTTCGCCCCACGGATGCCAGTCAACCGGATTGTGTGCGTGCTGGAGTAGATAAGGGCTTGTTTCATGGATAAGGCGGTTGGTGTGTGTGGGAGTATCGTGCATTCGTGTTTTCTCCAATGTGTAGGATTTTAACTCAGAAGGCATTCGCGCCCTTAAGACAATGGGCGGGTAGTATGAATGCCCGCCCTTACAAGTGAAGAGATACCGCTACGGGGATTCGAACCCCGGTTTGATGGCTGAGAACCATCTGTCCTGACCCCTAGACGATAGCGGCTTATTATTTTATGGGAATTACTTACAGGTGCTGTTCTGCCACCTAATGTTCATGATTCGGTTTCAGTCGTTATTTTTCCTGCGTGTTCGATCATCTCACTTACATACATCGAGATCAATATCTGTCAAGTTACCAAAACTAATGCTGCTTTTTCCTGTCTTGACTTTGCCAAGTCGGGGTCCGTAAATCTCAGTGAGATACTCTTTCCCTTCGACAGCATTGACATATAGACTGAAGTAATTTTTCTGCCGTGCCAACCCAACGGTGAACCATTCGACGTGCTTCTTATCAGAACGCTGGTAGAAATAATTACCGTAACCGATGATTCGCTGTTCACTGCCGCCCCAGAAAACCCCTTCCCACATACAGCAGGCACGATTTGGGAACGCTGTCTTAATCAGGGTATGAAGTTCCTCTAAAACCGCCCGAATGTCTGATGCTTGGCTCGCAATATAATCATCAGGTGAGAATTCTACCCGTTTCATCTTGTCTCTTGTTGTTTCCTCTTTGGTCGCAGAACGACCTTTTAACAAAATGACTGCCCGGGAAGGACTCGAACCTTCACTACATGGTCCAGAGCCATGCGTCCTACCATTAGACGACCGGGCATCAACGTGCATTTGTAGGTGCGCTATATTTTAAGTATACCTTAATAAATCGCGTTTGTCAATTTTTTCAGTAACCTACTGCATCGGTATGACTGAAACCGAGATATTGGAAAAGGTATAGAAAATATTCAGAAACCCGATGAAAATCGTCGGAATCACAAAAACGCTTAGCAGGGCAAAGGTACCGGTAGAAAAGGAGAAGCGTGTAGTTTCTTCATCAGCGTCTTCAAAAAACATCGCTTTGACAATACGAGCGTAGTAGTAGAGCGAGATGACGCTGTTCAGTAAACCGACAAACGCGAGCCAGTAATACCCTTGCTCAATGACAGCGGTGAAAAGTAACCATTTCCCAAAGAAGCCAGCGAACGGCGGAATCCCAGCCAGAGAAACGAGGAAAATAACCATTGCCCCAGCAACTAAGGGGGCACGTGAGGAGAGCCCGCGGTAACCCTCAACCATTTCACTTCCTGCCTCATTCGCGATGAGCACAACGACGTAAAACGCGCCTAAGTTCATAAAGAGGTAGGCGACAAGATAGAAGAGGATTGCACCGACACCTTCAGAAGTGAGCAGTACACCGCCCATCAACAGATAACCACCGTGTGCGATGCTTGAATATGCTAATAAACGCTTCACATTCTGTTGTGGAAGTGCTGCGAGGTTACCTACGGTCATTGTCAATGCGGAAACTATTGCTAACATGAAGGGCCAGTCAACGGCTTCCATCAATCCCAAGGTGCCAAACCCGGTATAGAAGAATCTGATGAACAAGGCAAACCCAGCAGATTTTGAAGCGACAGATAAGAAGGCAGTTATTGGGATAGGCGCGCCTTCGTAAACGTCGGGGGACCACATGTGGAACGGCACGGATGCTATCTTATAACCGACACCTGCGAGCACAAAGGTTATCGCAATCAACACGGCAAGGGGTGCTACCTCCCCTGATGCGAGCAGTTCCGTGAGGCGTCCGCTAATTTGCGCCAGATCCCCTGTGCCTGTCATTCCGAACAGGAAGGAGAGCCCGAAGAGCATTGTACCCGATGCAACAGCACCATACGTGATGTATTTGAACGCAGCTTCACTCGAACGAGGGTTGTGCGTCAAGAATCCAGCGAGAATGTAGGAGGTAAGGCTTACCGTCTCTAACGAGATGAATATCATCAACAGATTTGTTGATGATGTCATGAGGAACATTCCGAGCGTGATGGCTAACAAGAGTGCGTAGTATTCGCCCTTCAATCGCGCGTCGAGTTCCTCAGATCGGAGTGAAAAGAGGATCGTTGCGGCAGTTGCGAGCAGCAGCAATATCTTGAAAAAGCTGGAAAACACATCGAGTCGGATCATCCCCAGAAAGAGGGACACGGGACCTTCATCGCCGAAAGAGAAGTGCGTGAAGAGGACAGCGGCAAAAGTACAAAGGCACCCGACGAGGGAGAGATGTGCCACCGCTGCACTTTCTCTATTTTTTACAACAAGATCAAGGAGAATGATGGCAACAGCAAAAATTACGAGTAGGATTTCTGGGCTGAAATAAAGGAGGCTTTCAATGTTGCTTAAGAGTTGCATACTTTTCTTCCTTGAACCTCCTATATCGCATTCAGGACATCTATGAGGTTGGTAACCGATTCTCTGAACATATCAATAGCGAAGTTGGGCCAGACACCGAGCACGATGGTTAAGATGCCAAGCGGTACAAGCGTCAAAATTTCACGACCATTGATTTCCGGGAGTGCTTCATATTTGGGATTAAGTGTGCCTAAGAAGACCCTTTGGAGTGTCCAGAGGAAATATGCAGCACCGACAACAATACCTATTGTCGACAAGATCGTCAACATCTCA
>JAKZUG010000238.1:0-6398 GCA_047516705.1 Candidatus Poribacteria bacterium
CAAGCCGGCTTTATCAGCGGGACCACCAGCGCGAACGCCGGAGAGTTTAACACCCGTGCCTTCCGTAGTATAGTCGGGGATCGTGCCAAGATATGCACGGAGCGTATCACGACTCCCTTCCTCCGATTGGCTCCGTTCAACCCGAACGTACGCCGGACGCTCAGCAGCACTAATTAAATCTAAAACGATACCGTGTGCGAAGTCCGAAATCCGCTCTATGCCATTAAAGTTAAGCGTCTCTGAGTCGTCCGTTGGTCGGTTATAGTCCTCGTGTCCGCCGGTGAAGAAACTCAGGACCGGTACTTCCTTCGGATAGAAGGCAGTCACATCCGTTGGCAGATACGGATCTTCTTGGAGTGTCAGATTAAAACCGATGGGGATATTCCGCTTTTCAATCAGTTTTGTCCATACAGACGACGAGCCGACACCTTGCAAAATCAACTTGTTTTCACGGAGTCGTCCGACCATATCAAAGTTGACATACGCCGCCACCTTTTCTAAAGGAACGACGGGATGGTTGACAAAGTGGGTAGATCCAATGAGTCCGAGTTCCTCACCCGACCAGAGTGCAAAGATAACTCCTCTGCTAAACTTTTCCGGTTGTTTCTGGTACGCTTCGCTAAGCGTGGTTGCCAATTCCAATACGACGGCAGTGCCGGAGGCGTTATCATCTGCGCCGTTGTGAATCTGCCGCTCTTCCCCTTTCCGAGCGAGTGAACCGATTTCACCGTAGCCGATATGATCGTAGTGCGCGCCGACAATGACGTACTCGGTTTCATCTGTTAATTCCGGTGGTGGCAGAAGCGCGACCACATTCTGATCGGTTTTCTTAACTTTCTCAACCGAAACAACGATTTTGACTTTGACATCGGGCAAAGGAAACTGTCCAAGAAAATGTGGATTTTCCACATCCAGTCCAGATTGAACATCTTTCAGGTTTTTACCAGATGGTGCGAAGAGGGCGTTCGCTACAGTATCGCTTATGGACGCGGCGACAATCCCGGAATCCGCGAGACTACTGTCGAAATCAAGCGGAATTAACTTACCCGCATTTGGAGAGTTCGGACCGGCAACGACAAGAAACGCCTTTGCCCCCTGCTCCCGTGCTTGCATCGCTTTGTAACGGAGTCCCGCATACCGATTCAGTTGCTGACGGCGTTCGGGTTCAACTTCCTCTGGAACATAGCGGAGTGCGACAACGATTTTGTCTTGCACATCTAAACCGGCATAAGCGTCGTATCCTTCACCTAACTCGCCGGGGACGGATAACCCGTACCCAACAAAGACCACTTCACCCTCAACGACTCCGTTACGGGAGAACGAGAGCGGTTGGAAATCGCGTTCTACGCTGAATTCCATTACCTCCTCAGAACCGTGCATCTGGCGTGTGATATGAAAGCGGTTTTCCTCTGAAATAATCCGTCTTCCAGCAGTGAATTCAAATGCTTGGAAGTAACTTGCCTCATCGCCGATGGGTTTGAGATTAAGATGTGTGAATTGCGTGGCGATGTGTTCCGCTGCGCGTTTTGCGCCTTCGGAGCCGGTCATCCTGCCTTCCAATTCGTCAGAAGCGAGGAATTCTACCTGCTGCCGGATGCTGATCTTCGTTGAGTTTGGTGTGTCGTGAACGTGTGCGAAACTCTTATCTTCCGCGTGGGAGTGGAAAATCGGTGCTGGTGCGTTGTTGGATCTCGGAGCCAAAGAGATTGCTTGCAAAGCGGCTTGGTGATCCCATTCTGCGAGATAGAGTTGCGAAACCCCTTGACTGTTACGATTTGAGGTCCAGCATAACTGATTCCCATCAGGCGAAAAGACAGGGAGCCCATCAAATCCGTCGGTTGCGGTAACACGAACGGGTTGATGTCTGCCTCTGCCATCAACGAGATATAACTCAAAATTAGAGAACCCGAGTTTATTAGAAGCGAAGATAACATAGGCACCACTCGGATGGAAATAGGGTGCCCACGACATACTCTCAAAATTGGTTAATCGTCGGACATTAGAACCATCAATCCCCATCGTATAGATGTCAGCTTGGCTTCCGTCCGATGTGAAATGCCGCCAGACGATGTGTTGTCCATCAGGTGTAAAGAAGGGCCCCCCGTCGTACCCCGGTGAGTCTGTCAACCGAATCTGATTGGAACCGTCGGCATCCATGATATAGATTTCGCCGAAATAGGAGGGATCGACTTCCAACTGCTTTAGGTCCTTAGGAGAGAGCCGAGTTTTAGGATATGCGTCCCGTAGTGAACAGAAAACGATGCGTTTGCCATTAGGCGAATACGAGGCTTCAGCATCATAACCGGGTGCGTCTGTCAGCTGCTTGAGATTACTTCCGTCGCGATTTGCCGAGAAGATGTCCATTGCCTCATCGTAATCCCAGCTGTAGCGGCGTTCTTTTCCAGATGCTCGGAACTGCAGTTCCTCTTCCTGTTTTGCTTTCGCGAAAGCGTCGTGGTGTGTTGAAGCGTAAAGTACTTCATCGGTTCCCGGGCGGAAGAAGGCACAGGTTGTTTTCCCGATACCCGTTGAGACGCGATGCGTATCGCCGGTCAGCAGATTTAGAAGATAAATCTGATAAAATGGGTTATCCGGTTCACGTTCACTTTGGAAGATGAGAGCGTTACCGTCTTCAGAGAAATAGCCCTCTCCTGCCCGCTTCCCGTCATAAGTGAGTTGTCGGATATTAGTGAGAAATCGTGCCTCCTCAGCAGAATTCGTCTCTGTTTCCTCTGGCGTTGTATGCTGTGCAACAACATCGTCTGTTAGGAAGAAAGCAAAGCATATTGTGCAGAACAGCCCGATCAATTTGATAAAACGCATCTCAATCCCTCCCCTTTCGGCATAATTTACATTTACAGGTACTGGGCTGCTTTCTGTTTAAGGAACGCGAGACCGTCTGTTGCGAGGCTTTCAGCACTCGGTGCGATGTCGCGCCAGATGCATGTCGCAGCAGCAATTTCTTTCACAGCTGGCGTAAACGATTCAATCACGAGCCATCTGTCGTAGTTAACCTTTGCCAACGCACCAAAAACGCCCTCCCAATCAACAAGTCCTGTGCCGGGAGTTCCACGATCGTTTTCACAACAGTGCATGTGATGCAAGTAATCACCAGTCCCAACAATAGCATCTGCCTGATTTTTTTCTTCAATGTTCATGTGGAATGTGTCCAAGTGTACCTTGAAGTACGGACTATCCACCGCTTGACAAAGTTTAACCGCATCCTCAGCGATGTTGACGAAATAGGTTTCAAATCGATTGAGCGGCTCGCTTGCGAGGGTGACACCGTGTTTTCCGCCAAATTCGGCGACCTCTTGTATACCTTCAACGCACCAGTTCCACTCCTGTTCGTTTCTACCGCGTCCAACGAGTTTACCGACAGCACTATACATGGGTCCAACGAGCGTATCGGCACCCAATTCAGCAATAATCTCGATTGTGCGCTTGAGATAGGTTTTTGCGTTTTCGCGAATAGCAGGATCCTCGTCAATCGGATTCCTATCCCCTCCCATGATATTGCACCCGATGGTTTCTAAGCCGGTATCCTTCAGTAACGCTTTGGTATAAGGGATGTCTACCGTATCTGGGTCAAAGATAGGGATTTCGACACCATCAAAACCCATTTCAGCAACTTTAGGAATTAGGTCTGCAGTTTCTCTGTCAAACTTATCTGCCCAGAGCAATAAATTTACACCAAATTTTGGCATTGTGTGTTGTTCTCCTTATAGCGTGTAATATTTTTTAGTTTAGCACAAATTTCAAAGGGTTTCAAGTTTTTTTCAGAGGTAGGATGTGTAAAGGTTTTGGCATTATAGTAAAGCCCACAATTAACTATACACCGATAGAAGGTAGGGTTACAAACCCCGCTAGCGGAGAAGAGGGGACTAGTGTTCCCTAAAATGTCAACATATTTTCGGGTTCTACTATAGCTCCAAATTTTTCCGATGCTTTGTGGAGGTGTGTGTAACTCTAATTTTGGAACGCTAAGCCCCAGCAGGGCGACATTTGTGTAGAAACGTGGATAAACAAACCTAGCTTTAGCCTCAGCGGGGTGACATCTGTGTAGCATTGGTTGTTCGTCTGAATCGCGGATGACTCGGGGTGAGCGAATTATACGGATTTTGGAAGGTATAAGGAGAGGTTGGAACCTAACCAGCAAAGGCGCGGAAAACGAGGCATTCTCTAAACGATCCGGAATCCCTACCCAGTAACGGGTGGGGACCCAGTCGCAAACCGCGCCTACCGGACCTCGGGACCGAGGTTGTCTTTTTTCTTGAATTGACACTTATAGTGCGATTGAAAATCGTGCTTACTATAGTTGGGGATTAGGATGCGAAAATCTTGATAGCGAAAGCAGGTATCGGTTTCGCCGTTGGGTCTGACGTGACTTACGCTTTCTCGGAATCCGAGGAAGGCGGAACGGCATACATACTTCGCCGAACTTTCACAATTTCACCAGCATCTACAAGACGCTTGAGTTCATTCTTTATGGAACCTGGATGTCCTTCGATAGTATCAATGAGTTCCGCTGTTTTTTTCTCACCGTCGGCAAGCTTCGCGAAAATCTGCTCACGGAAGGGGACACGGAGAGGTTTACCGCCTCTGAACTTCATCAATATCCGGTTCGCCTGACTGCTGGAGACTCCCAAGACCTGCTCTACTTTCTCTCTGCCGGATTCAGCGGTGAGATTGTCGCGATCCCTTTCAAAATGCTGGCGTTCGGCTATGGCTTCAGGGAGTTTGTCCAACCCACCGGCAACCTCAAAATCTTCCCAGTCGAAAAGCAGCGTTTCAGGTCTATCGGTGATGTCGGGGAGCGGCATACCCGTGAGCACTACCACTGTCTTGTTTGACAAACGGTTTAATCCTGATCGCCCTATAATTTGTGTAAGTAAACCGGTAGCATTCCGATCATAAACACTTTGGACGCGTTCGTCTTTGTAGCTGCCAAATTCCGCTTCTCCTTCATAGCAGAGCCCTTTTTCCTCGTTTCCATACAAAATCTGTGCTTGCCGCCAAGTGATACCTGGTGTCCAGTACGGCGCGCCGACTATCCAAATCACATCTGCTGTTTCTAAGGGCGGGTCTAACTCTTCCATCTTTTTGAAACCCGTCACGAGACAGACGTTCTCCTTTGCTGCGATGTTCTGCAAATGTAGCGTTGTTGGCGAGTTGGTGATAATCGCATGCTTAACGCTTGGGTCCTTCTCAATTTCCGCCTGGATACCGAGAAAAAAGCGCTGCCCTATTTCAGACATGCCGAGAACACTCCAGTTAGTATCGTAGTTTAAAATCGTTTGTCGCGGATAGATGCCTGTGCGAATCTGAAAAACGCGGTTTCCTTGAACCCATGCTGTCGGTTTGATATGGTGGACTTCAATTTCCTCATCTGGGAAGGCCCTGTGGAGATCTTGCTCAGAGAGCGTTGACGACATGAACAGAAGGCGTTTGACGCTCGGATGCAACACGAGTGGCACCCAAAACTGCATGTTGTCGTCGGTCCACAACAGGGGGGCATCGGCATCGCGTGTGTAATGTGCGAAGAAACGTGTGAGTTGATGCCAAAAAATCCAGTTCGGATTCTGATAGACTGTGGGAAATGCTCTGATATTTTTTACAGTTGTTGTGTTCAAGATGCCTAAAGCAATCGCTTGTACCATTGACATCGGGATTTTCATGTCCACATTCAACGCAAAGGTATCAAGTTGAAAGATAGACAGTCCTTTTGCTGCGAGCCTATCCATAGCATTAGCGTCCAAAGGAATGCAAGCAGAAGTGCTTTCGTCAAACTCGATGGTAAAGCGAGACAACACTTTTCCGGTTTCATCATCAACAACGTCCCGCGGGACCACTTTACATGGTATATTGACCTGGTACATTTGTTGTACGAGTGTTTCTTCCTGCCCTTCAAATGCGTGCACCGCTGCGCGTACCCGTCCGATAGCATTCTCATCAAGCACATTTTTGGATTCCAAAGCATTTAGCAAGGCACTGGCAAAATTCCCTAAGGCACTCCGGTGCCAGTTCACCCGCCACGCCTCTAATGTGCTTTTTAATATATTACATTTTACAAACAACCCATAGGGATATGCTTCGTCAATGATACAAAGCCTCTCTGTGTCATCTACCTGCTCAAGTATTTCTTCCGTCATATCCGAGCGTTCTGGGTCTAAAAACAGTCTGGCTGGACTAACTATCTGTGCCTTGGCACTTTTTAATGCAGAGAACTGTGACAGATATCCACGCTGCTGACACTCCGTATAAACGGGACACTGCGGACAGATGCTTTCACTCGGATTCCCGCCCTTTTTCTCAAGCACGTTGCACCGCACCGGATCTTCACAGACATTGCCATGTTGAAAAGGGTTCGCCATCCGCTCCTTGACGGGTATTTCTTT
>JAKZUG010000239.1:0-15150 GCA_047516705.1 Candidatus Poribacteria bacterium
TTGTCAACCTGATAGTCGGTTGCACAGTGGATGGTAGCCGTTACGCGAGGCGAGAGGACAGGTTCAATTTCACGTGCTTCTCGTCCGGTCAGCCACTCAACATCTAACCCTAAATCTTGTTGTACGGTATAGAGATGCTGAAGCTGGTGTGTATCATCAGGCTCTAACCCCACGATGAGCGTGCCTTCCACCCGATAGCCAATGGACATCTCTGCGTCTGTCTCTAATTCACGGACCCATTGCGGGTAGCGTGCTAAACTTTGGCAGCCGAGTCTGAGCAGCTCCGGTTCCTCACTGTGTGCTTCAGCGAGTGGCGCGAGCATACCGGCTGCTGCCCAAGAGGCGGCGCGTCCGGCTTCCGCACGCTCATAAATGGTAACGGTGGCACCCACTTTCGCAAGCTGCCACCCGATACCGAGCCCAATTACGCCGCCGCCGATGATGAGAATCTTTTTATTTGCCATTTTTTGTTATGGCGTTTTCGCTCCCAATCAATGTAAGGTAAAACTATTCTTCTAAGATATTGATGAAACAATCTTTTGCTTCAACTTTTTTGGAGATCAACCCGTTTTCATGGGCGAATTTTGCGAAGGCTGCCCACTTTTCTTCGGATTGTACCTGCGTTGTGGCGAATAGATCCAACGTATCCCGAAAAGCGAGTTTTTCTAATTCTTTGCTCGCATCAGGGTTCGCCGTAAAAAAGAGTTGTAACGCATCATCCGGTTTCTCTTTCGTGAATTTAATCGCTTCCTGAATCGCTATCATCAGCTTTTTAGCAGTTTCTGGATGTTTTTCCAAATAAGCGTCATTAGTGATGATAACTAATTCATAATAGTCCGGAATACCATGCTTTTCAAGTGCGAAATAATCGGCTTCTGCCCCTTCAAGTTTCAACAGGTTAATCTCGTAATTCCGAAATGGTCCGATAACTGCGTCAATTTGACCGCTTAGGAGAGGTGCCAAAATATTCGTGCCTACGTTTATCAATTCATAATCCCCTTCCGTTAATCCGGCGTTCGCAGCAATCGCGTTAAATAGAAGCACATCCAAAGGTGCAACTGTATATCCGATTTTTTTTCCTTTAAAATCTGCTGGCGTTTTAATGCCGGTTTTCTTCAGGAAACTAATCGTGTTGAGCGGATGTTCCACGAGTAAACCGATCGATTTGACCGGCAAGACTTCTTCACTTGCCCGTGCAATTGTTACACTCTGTTGGTAACTAACAGCAAACGGGTATTTGCCTGCCGCCACAAGTTTGAGTGGGGCATCCGGATCGCCACCCCAGCGTAATTCGACTTCTAATCCGTGTTTGGCAAAAATCTTGTGCTCCTGTGCAACATAAAGCGGTGCATGATCTATGTTGGGAAACCAATCAAGAAGCAACGTAACCTTCTCCATTTCAGCTTTTTGACAACTTAAAAGTATACCACAACCGATGAAAAACATTAAGCAAATTGCTGTTCTCATGATAATTTTCCTTTCTTATTTGTCCGGTATACGTGGGGCACGCCTACCGAGTATCTAATGTGTTGTGCTGATGTCGCCACGGCATTGCGTAACGCTCCAGCAGCGTCATCAATCCAAATAGACTTAATCCTAAAAGTGTTAAACAGAAAATAGCGGCAAACACAAGTGAAATCTGGAGTTTTCCATTCGCATATAACATAAGGAATCCGAGTCCTGCTTTCGCTCCCACCCATTCACCGATGACCGCGCCAATAGTAGAAATTGATATACCTATTTTCGCGCCTGAGAAAATAAACGGCAATGCCGACGGGATACGCACTTTCCAGAGTATCTGCCACCGAGTCGCCCGCAAAATCCGAAACAGGTTTACCGTGTCTGGATCGGTGGACTTCAAGCCGTCTAATGTGTTCAACACTATAGCGAAGAACACAATCAGTGCCGCCATAATCACTTTTGAGGCAATCCCGAAACCGAACCACAGCACCAACAATGGAGCGATAGCAAACACCGGCACCGTTTGTGAGCCGATAACATACGGATAGAAGGCTTTCTCCAGCATCGGAAACTCAAACATCAGCACGGCTAACGGAATGCCGATGCTAATCGCGAGGACAAACCCAAGGAGCATCTCTTCCAAGGTTACAAGCGTATGTTTCAGTAATTGCGAATGTTCCACAAATAGCGTCACCACAATTTTCGAGGGTGCTGGCAGAATGTAGCGCGGTATCTCGAAAAGATGCACGGCTCCTTCCCATACCCCTAATACTGCGAATAGGATAGCCACAGGGACCGTAAATTTGCTGAACATACGTATCTACCCCTTAACGCAAAAAAGCCACCTTCCGTTTGGAGGATAGGGACATGCCCGTTTGCCAAAAGGAAGCGGCTCCGCGTCTCATCACAAGAGACTCGCAATTGGCGATATAACCTGTAGATACCCCGATTGCTAAAGTCGCTTAAGAAGGGATAAAATTTGCCCTTCTTCATATTTCCCTACGCTGGCATGACCCAGATCAGGTTCAATGGGTGTTTTCTCAGCTCTTAAGCAGATAAGAGCACCCCATAATGTTGTTCCAAATATTATTATACCTTATTCTGACTTTTAATGCAAATATTTATTTTTCGGTATATTCAACACTTCTTTGCATATTGGTTTCTTTTATGTTATACCATAAAAAGTCTCATACAAATTCCAACACACAGGAACTCAATAATGCGAATTATCCTTTATACGGGTAAAGGTGGGGTCGGCAAAACCACTATCGCTGCTGCCACGGGTATCAAACTCTCTCAGCTCGGCTATAAGACGATCGTGATCTCACTTGATGTAGCACATTCACTCCGTGACGCTTTTGATAACCATGAAAAACTCGTCCACCAGCAAAAAGAAAAACAGATCCAAATCAACAACAATCTCTGGATACAGGAAATTAACGTTCAGGAAGCAATTATCGAATACTGGGCCGACGTTTACAACTATATCTGTTCGTTACTGAATCGCTCTGGCCTTGACAGTCTCGTTGCCGAGGAGATCGCAGTGTTTCCGGGAATGGAGGAGATTTGCGCACTTCTCTATATCAACCAATATGTCCGAGAAAAGAGTTACGATGTAATTATCCTCGACTGCGCACCTACCGGGGAGTCGCTCCGGTTCGTCAGTATTCCGACGACGTTGGAATGGTACATGAACCACATTTTCAAGTTGGAACGTAGCTTAGCAAAGGTCGCCGGTCCTATAATCGAAAAGGTGAGTTCGGTTCCGATTCCTCGGGATAACTATTTCCAAAATATCCAAGACCTTTTCGATAAATTGGAAGGGATTGACAATGTCCTGACAGACCCGAAGATCACGACAGTACGCTTGGTGACGAACCCCGAAAAAATTGTTATCAAAGAGACACAACGAGCGTTTATGTACTTTTGCCTTTATGGACTCTGTATTGACGCTGTGATTATCAATCGCATCTTTCCCGATAGCGTGGACGTGGCATACTTTGAAGCTTGGAAACAGGCACAGCAGCACTATATTAAAGAGGCAATGGACTACTTCTCGGACGTACCAATCTGGAAGGTGAACCTCTTCGCAGAAGAAATTGTGGGAGAAGATGGGCTGCACCGATTAGCAGAGGCACTCTATTCCGAGATTAATCCAGCAGATCGGTTTTCTCAAGAAAAGCCGTATCAATTCCAAAAAACAGCAAATACCTATCAATTGTCTATGCGTCTGCCTTTTCTGAGTAAAGAGGAAATTGGATTGACAAAACATGGCGATGAATTGATTGTCACAGTCGGTGGATTCAAGCAACATGTTGCCTTACCACGAACCCTCTCCAATAAAAAAACAACAGGCGCAAAGCTAACCGGTGACCAACTCGTGATTCAGTTTGAGGGAGAAAATCAGGAATCAGGAAAGATTCGCTGAAAAGTGTATGGGAACCAAAACCGACAAAGCGGTTTTCACTGTAACAGGTACAACGCTTTTAACGTTCTTAATAGCAAGCGCAAGCCGCATTGGAACTATTTGGATTCTCTATCCGAATGTGTTGCTTGCGGTCTCTTTATTGTTTTACTGTATCTCACAGACTGATGAAGATGCTTCCCTGCTCTCCAGCAGTTCTATTTTTGGTCTCGCAACGGTGTTAACGTACGCACCGATGGATTGGTTATTTTCGCGCAAGATGCGCCTCATCTTCTATCTGCGTTCAGATTTTTTGGCGAATATAACGACACCGATTGCGATAATCTTGAACTGGGTGGTATTCGCGACCCTTACAGCTTACTTTTATCAGCGGCTCACAGCGATTTTCCAAACCCGTTTTGCTTCTGATTCTGAAAACCCGAGGGTCGGTTTGATAGGAACTGCGATGTTGGCGGCGGGTGCCACAGGCATCGGTGCTGCAGTTGGAAGTATCGTAATTTACGCGCTTGGCGCATCACATCTATGGCTATGGAATGCAGCACAGGTTGATCGGATACCACAGATTGCATCCGTGCCAGTTTTTGTGCCGGTCGCTTTTCTACTCACCTTTCTGTTGTGTCCGTACTTCTTTGGAGTGGTTAATAGTTTTCTGAGAGAGCAACACGTCAGTGTGGCAGGGATACGGTGTGGCATCTTTATGGGGGCACTGCAGTTTCTGCTGTTTTACGCATGGAAATAGGTGCGGATTGATAAGGAGTTGATTCGTTTGGCAACAAGAGCTTTTAACAACCGCAGGAAAAGGAAATCACAAGTATGCGAATTCGTTCAACAACGATTTTAGCCGTTCGGCGCTATGCGCAAGTCGCTATTGGAGGCGATGGTCAAGTCACTTTAGGCGATATAGCGATTAAACATGGCGCGCGCAAAATTCGCAAAATCCATAACGACAAAGTGCTGATCGGTTTCGCAGGTTCCGCATCGGATGCAATCACACTCTATGAAAATTTGGAGAAAAAACTCGAGCAGTACCGTGGAAATCTTCAGAAATCAGCGGTAGAACTTGCACGGGAATGGCGCAGCGATAGGATCCTTAGGCAAGTAGACGCGCTAATGATCGCTGCAGATGCCAACAACAGTTACCTCATCTCTGGGAACGGCGATGTAATTGCCCCGGACGACGATGTCCTGGCCATCGGGTCAGGTTCATCTATGGCGCTTGCAGCGGCAAAAGCCATGCTCAAATACTCAGACTTGACCGCAAAAGAGATTGTTTCGGAGGCACTCCAACTCACAAGTGAAATTTGTATCTATACCAATGCACGAATTGAAATTGATACAATAGAGATATAGCGCGGTGCCATCCGAGTCGCATCGCCTAACCCTATCTCATACGCCTAATTGTATCTCATACAGATGCCTAATTGTAGGGAAGCTGCCGGGCGTTATCCATACAAAGCGGTTATGAGACAACTGATAGGGGTAATAATTTTTCGGGAGGTTTAACCTTGGAGAAATCAAATACAACGCGTGAAAAGAACACTTTAGCAGATGCACTCACGCCGCGGCAGGTTGTTGAGGAATTGGATAAATATATTATCGGGCAGTTTGACGCAAAACGTTGTGTCGCTATTGCCCTCCGCAATCGCGCCCGGCGACAGATGTTAGAAGAAGATATACAAGACGAGGTATCGCCTAAGAACATTATCATGATAGGTTCAACAGGTGTCGGCAAAACTGAAATTGCACGCAGGCTTGCACGCCTTGTTGACGCGCCTTTCATCAAGGTAGAAGCGTCAAAATATACCGAAATTGGCTACGTTGGTCGCGACGTTGAATCCATGATTCGTGATCTCACTGAGACAGCCATTAGCCGCGTCAAAGCCGAACAGACCGAGGCAGTTGAGGAAAAAGCACAGGAATTCACTGAAGAACGCCTCCTTGATTGTATCTTTCCTATTCCACGCTCTTTGCAGGAGCGTCCCCGCTTAGAAAAGGATATGCTTGACGAACCCGAAGAAGGGGATGATGACGTGGCCCTCCAGCTGCCTTTCGACCTCGGACCCGACACGGACACCGAAGCCGAAGAAGACCGAGAGAAAGAGCGAGAACGGCACCTCAAAACCCGCGAGAAATTTAGAGAGTGGCTACGCGAAGGTAGGCTTGAGGATAAACCCGTTGAAATCAATGTCAAGGATCAGAGTATGCCTTTTGTTGAAATCTTCTCGCCCGGCGGCATTGAGGAGATGGATATCAATTTTAAGGATATGTTTAGTAACATCCTCCCGAGCCAGACGAAGAAACGACGAGTCCCCGTCTCCGAGGCACGCACCATCCTGATGCAAGAGGAAGCCGAAAAACTCATTGATATGGATACTGTCATCAGCGAAGCCATTCAGCGCGTTGAAAACTCCGGTATTGTCTTCTTGGACGAAATTGATAAGATCGCAGGCAGAGAATCTCGACACGGACCCGATATTTCGCGGGAAGGTGTGCAACGCGATATCCTGCCCATCATTGAAGGTAGCACGGTGACATCGAAATACGGCGCAGTGCGCACACACCACATTCTGTTTATCGCCGCCGGTGCGTTTCATGTTTCAAGTCCATCTGACCTCATCCCAGAGCTACAGGGTAGATTTCCGATTCGAGTAGAACTGAAAAGCCTCAATAAGGATGACTTCAAATCTATCCTAACGGAACCGAAAAACGCGTTAGTGAAACAGTACACAGCACTACTTAGAACTGAAGGGATAGAGGCGACTATCACCGATGACGCTATTGACAAAATTGCCACGCTCGCTTTCCAAGTTAATGAATCGGTTGAAGACATCGGCGCACGCCGCTTGCACACCATCATGGAGAAACTCTTTGAAAATCTCTTTTTCGACGCACCTGAGCTTGATAAAAAAGAGGTCACCATTGATGCCGACTATGTCCAATCAGAATTGGCTGAAATCGTCAAAAACCAAGATTTGAGCAGATACATCCTCTAAGTAGGTAGTCGTAGTGATGTTTCCCTCGTGCTCATGTAGTGCAATTGGCGAAGAAAATGCTAAACTTTACCAGTAATCCGCTTATCCGTTGGACAAGTGGGGGAAACTGACCGTGCGACAGTTCCTAATCTTTACCCTTTTATTCATCTATGCCGCGTTCCTACCAAGCAGTTCTGCCCAAGATGGAACGCGATGGCACGTGCCAGAAGCCGACGCGGCACCGTTTGATACAACGGTGCTAAATGCCATAGCCTTCTCCGATGATGGCACACAACTCGCCATCGCTACCGCAAACGGTATTACATTGTATGATACCTACACTGGGAAAGAACTGGCACTGTTTTCTGCGCCGCTGGATAACGTGACCGCGTTAGCATTCTCGCCAGATAACCAAACAGTTGCAAGCACGAGCGGAGATGTTACTATCCGCCTTTGGGACGCACACACCGGTGAACACAGAAAAGACCTTATAGGGCATACCTACCCTGTTGTAGCGTTGGCATTCTCACCCGACGGTAACACCCTCGCCAGCGGAAGTTTCAGAGAAATTCGTCTCTGGAACTTAACGACAGGACAACCTACCCGCTCATCAGTCCTTCACGGGCACCCGGATATGGTCACCACATTGGCATTCTCACCAGATAGCAAAACACTTGCCAGTACAAGTTTTTATGGCACGATCTTGTTATGGGATGTAGAAACCGGGCAACTCCGACACAACCTCTCCGCACATACAGATTCAATCACAGCACTCGCCTTCTCACCGGATAATCAAACGTTGGCAAGCGGCGGATATTGGAGTCCAGACGCAGAAACCACCATCCGTATATGGGATATACACACCGGTCAACTCCTGACAACAGTTGAAGGACATACTGAGCCTGTTTTCGCCTTAGCATTCTCACCAGAATTGGACAGCACCTATGGAAACATACTCGCAAGCGCGGGTTGGGATAGCGCAATTCGTATGTGGCATCCACAAACAGGAGAATTACAAGCAATTTTTGAAGGCGATACCGCTCCAGTCCTTGCTTTAGCATTTCTACCAGATGCGCACGGCACATATGGAAGGGCATTCGCAAGCACAAGTCTTGATGGCACAATCCAGTTGTGGCCGCTAACATTTATACCAAGACCGTGGGATGTCAACGCGGACGGTGTTGTAAACGTTTTAGATTTAACTTTTATTGCCTCACACTTTGGGCAGAGTTCACCGGATCTCAACGGTGACGGCATCGTCAACATCTTGGATTTAACACTCGTCGCACAGCACATCGGAGAATAGAAACGGAGATAATCAAGGAACTCCCCTATGATAAAGAATAGGGTGTAAAATTTCAATACCTTCGCCAATTATCTGAGTTTGAGTTGAAAGAGGTTATAGTGAATAAAACCATAAGCGTCAATTTTAGAACAACAACCTCGGCCCCAGGCCTGGTAGGTTCGGTTTCCTAACCGAACCGGATTTTACGCGGAAACATTGAAAATTTCAAAAACCGCTTTAGCCCTGTAAGGGCGGCATGTTTATATTTTATACCAAATCTGAAAAATAAAGTCGCATTACAGAGATTTTGGAACGCTATGAAGTATCCGCATGTAAGAACGCAATAAATTGCGCGACTACAAACCGGTTTTTCGTTAATGAGAACCGTTTATTTAGAAATGGTAGAACTCCCCTATGATAAAGAATACTATAGTTTGGACAATCTTCTGTAGAATAGGAAACCGTTGGTCTCCTGTTCAGTCTTTTGGCTGTTGGTTTTCTGTTGAATCTTCTGTAGAATAGGCTGTGAGCCTGTTCAATTTCAATCTTCTGTAGCCTGTAGGTTGGGTTGAGCGGTAAAAACTCAAGCCCCTTCTGTTGCTACCGAAACTGCTGTTCGCTAATACTTGCTTTCTGTAAATAGATACAGCGAAACCCAACAAACCCACTCCTTTGAGAAAACATCGTTGGGTTTCTCTCGGGCTTTGGGACGTTCAAAGATCCCTGGACACCGAAGTTGATAGCCTATGCGCGGTCTTTGGGAGGCATCCGTTCAACCTGGGGGAAACACCCAAGCAAAAACACCTGCGGTGTGCACACTGTTTTTCTCTGAGTTCTGCGGATATGTGCGACTCGTAAAAAAATCAGCAGCCTAATATCCGAAAAAATACATTTTTTTGAAATTTTAATTTGACAAAACGTGTTTTAGTGGGTATAAGTGGGTATAATTAATCTTGTAAGTTGTCGAACGCGACCATTTACACATTTCGATTGTGAATATTGCTAACTTTTGTGAAAGGTGAATGAATAGAATGGTGGTCATGAGAAGCAGATTTTTGGATCCTTTGGAAAGAAATCGCTTGGATGCAACGGTAGATGTTCGTGTGTCCGCGCGATGTGGCACGTCTGCTGATATCTCGTTGTCCCCCCCCAACTTTTCAAATGTTAAGCGTTTTGCTTTACAAGGTCCGTCCGGCTACGGAGACCTTTCGTTTCCCGCGTGCTACCTTTGTTGTGGACAAGGCACTGCATAGCGGGCTTTTTGTGTTGCATCACAGATATGGTGTATTCCCTCGCGTTGCGACTTTTCTGTTTGACAATAACACCCACACGTGTTACCTTTAGGCACATCTCTTGTTATTGTCGTTTTATAGATGGCAGCCTCTAACGTTTCTTGAGGTGCGCCGAGGGTGATTTCAGCACTCATCGACGCGGCACTGCCATAAGCTGACTATGACAGAGCTAACCTAATTGTAGCACAGAATGGATACATTTTGTAAAACTTTTAGGTTAGCACCTTATACACAAAATAGAGGATCGCCATGAAAGCAGCACACCTTACCAGTTCTATTTGCCTTCCTGTAGCAATCCCCGAAAAAAAAGGAGAGAAAGATGTTAACAAAAACATTCGTTAGACTCTTAATCCTAATACTTTTCGTTGCAAGTGCCGTGCTTGTCACGATTTCAACACGAACAGATGCTCACCTGACTCCCCTGACTTTAAGTACGTCCTGCGATACTGGAAATACTATTTTCGGTAGAACGTACGCTAAGGCGAGAGTTAAATATTCTCATTCGTATGTTGCCAATCACCTTGTCGCTCCCCACAATCACCCCTTCTCTTATAGTGTCTACGCAAGCGTTGGTTATAAGGTAGATCAAAACCCCTCCGGGGGTGGCACTGCGATTCAAACGGTCAGCAGCTGGACTCGCTTCTACGGCCCCAAGTGGATCAAGGCGTATATCACGTCAGCAGATCACGATCTCTCTGACGCTTACGCCAGTGCTTCCGCCTCAGAATCGAACTATGACAATTCGGACTTCTGTCCTAAGCCCTAATCAACCGCATAACAGAAACACTTCTCTCATCCGGCATCGGTGGCTGGGGCAGAGAAGTGTTTCATCACAAAAACTTGATAGATGGAGGACAAAACAGTGTTGACGAAAAAGAGAATATCTATCGTTTCTATTTTGGGCGTTCTCACAATCGGTCTTGTGATTTTTTTTATTGCCAAACCGAATCAGAGAGACATCGATAAGGCAGCGATACGCGGACATATAGATACAATCCTTTCGCTTTCCGGAAAGCTCACCCCCGAAGAAAAACAGATCTATTTCGATAACTATTTCGCCCTCGGGAAATACGAGATTGCACCCGATGAGGAACTCACGGATTTTGCGACTCCAGAGGAGCTACAACACATTCAAGAACACGTTCAGGCACTCTTCCGTGAAAACCCGGATCTGGAGGTCCCCCCACACAGCCACGCAAACGGTCAAGGTCACGAACACGCCTATCAAAAACAAGCAGAGAAGCAAGAAGAACTTGCACACATCAACGCCGCCATCGCAGATGTAAAGGCATCAGATGCACCCTCGGGTGCCAAAAAAGCACTCCTCAATATCCTGAACCATAGACGCGAGGTGCTCATGGATGACGGCACACGCGCCCGAGAAATGGACCAAATCCTCAATGAAATTATGAAAACCGAGCCCGATGTCGTCGGCTTAGATTGGGATGGACGCGAATATAAAAGAGTTTATGCAAATCATCTGGAAGTCGAGCGCCGTCAGTACCATTACCCTGATGGCACGATTGAGACGGAATCTGTAGCTCAGCATTACGGTTCCACCGACCGCGAACTGGGCCCGGCACTCCAAAAGTATGCTGAAGAGTTAGAAAACACACCGCCTTGGGAAACACCCCCTGAACCTCCGGAACACCCCGAATTGCGGTATATGTTAACAGTGAAAAATATCTATCTCGATAGTGCAGGCAAAGAAATACGGAACCCTGCTGAGCAAACGTCCGAACCTCCGGACGATACAGGCGACACGTCAGAGACTGTCCAAGCCACGGATACGTCCACGGATATACTATCGGAACTCGCCCAAGAATACCAGGAGCCGCGCATCACAGAAGAAGAAGTTTCGTCATGGCAAGAAGAATTCAGGGCATTAGAGGCTGCCGAACGCGAAGAACTGCGCGCCCTTTTTGAAAAGGGTGTCGGTATCCCCCTTGATCAGTTTATGGAAATGAGCGATGCAGAACTCGAAGCCGAATTTCAAAAACAATTTTCCAGTTCTCCAAGCGAGGCACACTTTGAGAATGAACTTGAAGAACGGGCGATGTCTACACAAACCGCCGCACCCACGCCGGGGAACAACATGGAAAGCAGCCTCCAAGAGAAATATTCAACCTTTCGATTCCGGCGGGCGATGGCAACACTCAATCACCATGGCCCCGAAGAAGGCATACGCAGAATTCAACAAATAGACCCTGAGATGGCAGCAGATCTCAAAAAGTTTCAACAACAACAAGAGGAGTAGCAGATGAAACGTTTTTATATTGCCTTCGCTGTCATGATCCTCTTCGCTGCCACCACGTCTCTCTTCGTATTTGTCAGCGGTCAGGTCCGTGCAACACCTTCATCAGACCCCACGAACCCACGGGGAGCTGCCGTTAAAAGCACACGCACCCCCAAAAAGTGCAAGTGCTGCAGCAAGATGCACCCGGAACTACAAGCGATCATGGAAAATTACCATAAGAACAGAGAATCACCGGCATCAGAAAGTGGTGCCAAATAAACACGCAGCCTGAGTACATGTTCCGATGTTGAAAACGTTGAAAGCACTCCCCCTCAAACAGATAGGCACCGCACTCCTTTTTCTAAGTCTTTTGCTATTCGCTTTCTGGATTCGCAGCGGGATCCTTCCGAAGATTCCGCCAGGTCAGTTCATTGGAAATGATAGTTATTTCTACTACGAACAAGCACGAACTATTTCCGAAAACGGTAAACTGCCAGAAATTGACACAAACCGCTGGGTACCCCACGGGAGAGACTTATCACAGACGCTTCCTTTCTATTCTTATGCCCTCGCGTATACCCATAAAGCACTTGCGTTTGTTTTTCCGAATGTATCCCTCTATCGTTGGGTGCTTTACGCCCCCGTCCTCTGCTTTTGTATTGGGCTGGGCACGCTCTGTTTCTTTCTACAAAAACATTTCGGCACCGTCTTTTCTATCTGCTTCGGCATCCTTTTAGCAACTTTCCCCGGCACCATCGAACGCAGCGTCATAGGATTTTCTGACCGCGACAACTGGGTACTCATGATCGGCATCCTTGCTGTCATCACTTATCTCACTGTGTTGCAAGCCGAAACGTCACGCAAACGCCTTTTCTGGACACTCATCAGCGGTTTTATCGTCTTTCTCGGTGGACTGAGTTGGGAAGGTTTTGGTGTGTTTTTGAGTGTTATTCTCGTCGTAGAACTGTGGCGGTTTCTGACATCCGAAACAGAGAATGGATTCGGATTTTATGCCGTGTGGGTGTGCTGCTTTGTGCCGACACTCTATCTCGCCTCACCAGCCTATAGAAACGGCTACGGGTTTGCAGAACACCTCGCCGCATTCGTTCTGATACCGCCCCTTGCCCTTTTGGCGATGCGCACGCTCCGACACCTCCTCCTCGTCAAAGTAGAACACCTCCGCCCGCATGCCCGCACCGTGTCCCTCGTCTTGACGTTCGTAACCGTAGCACTGGCACTCGGCTCTGTTTGGATGCAACGAAACACCTTCGCGGAGACAACCATCCTGTTTAACCAAACCCGCCTTATGCAATCTGTCGCTGAACTGAAAGCCCCCTCACTTGAATATTGGAGCGATCGGTACGGGGGCGTTTTTCTCGTAGCAAGCCTCGGTTTCATACTGACAGCCATATACCCCGCAGATAAACTGAAACACTTCCTTTTTGCCATCCCTTTAACAATCTTCATGATCACCACCTTTTTCCGCGAGCCGCTTGATAACCTTTGGAGCATTCAACACGGAAACCAGATATTTTTCATCTCGGTCATCTGTACAGTTATCGGTTTCCTGATCGTCGCTTGGCGATGTGAGGATAAAACGCCAAACGAATTCATCTCTGTTGCTTTTGGTGCTTGGTTTCTCTGCTGGACAGCACTCTCGCGGGATGCAATACGTTTCCAATTCTTTATAGGTATCCCGTTTGCTTTCTTTACCATAGGTCTCATACAGAAACTCTCAGAAATACTCGTTGATAAAATCAGAAACGCTCACTATATAACCGACACATTCAGACAAAACGTCTCACAGTCCTTACTCAAAACTATTCTCACGTTTGCCATGTTGCCCCTTCTCTGCTTCTGGCAGCCCGCCGGGGGGTATGCAAAAGAGTTGTTCAATACTGCAAAGAACATACGCCAGCCGACTCCCGGTATCACGCCGATCACACACGCCTACAGATGGATGACAGGCAGGCTGCCAAACAACGCTGTCGTCGCCGCGAGTTGGAACTATGGCGGTCAACTCAACGTCCTCGGGGATGTCAAAACCATCACAGACCCCGACCATTTCCTACCCCATTGGATACACCTGTATTACCGACACGTCTTCTGTGGACAATCCGAGCGAGAAGCACTCGAATTCTTGAAAACACACAACGCAACACATCTTATGCTCACGACGAGAGATTTATTTGCAAATGCAAAAATTGTTTCCGGCATCGGCAGTGATAACAATGGAGACCGTGAATTCCAAAGAACCCGTCTCAAAATCTCAAGGACAGCCTCGGGGAAACCCTGGCAACTCTCCGATCCAGAAAATACACCATTCGCTTACATTGAACCCCCGGCTGATAAAAATACGACGTCTGTCAAGGCTCGGCTGAAAAATGGTGAAACTGTGAAATTACCATGCATTGCATATTCAGAATCCCTCGACAAAATTTCACCGTTTTTCATGGATCCGATAGAAAATCCATACGGGGGTATTCTTTGTGTGTATTCAAAACATCATGAATATCTTACTCTTGAAACTGCATCCTATATCTCTCCAATGAGCTGGAACAGCCTCGCCATCAAATTATTTATGCGCGATACACACTCGGAAGCATTTACACAAATTTACCCAATAGATGAAAACACAAAACCCCACATCAAAATCTGGGAAATCCACTATCCGCCTGACATCAAAACCAACCCGAAATACCTCAAAACAGGGCTCCCCGAAATAGACAAGGATTTACTACCACTATAACGATGCTCGCAAACATCATCACACTTTCTCGCGTGCTCTTAACTTTTCTTGTCATCGCCCCGTTTGGACATCACCCGCCCCTTAACATCGCTCTGATATTCGCCATAATTTCACAGGTATGAAAAAAAATGACAAGGTTCACAACACCGTGAAAACCCTTGCCACACCTTACTTCGTAACGGTCCCCAAAACACTTTTTCGGATCCTTACTGTGAAATACTATGAAATTTCATAACTCTCATAGAAACGCAGACAACAATCGCCAAAATATTTACGCACCCGAAAGACAGGGGCATTCAATTGTAGCTTTTTGGTGTTGTGTTTTTTATATATGTTAATAATTAATCCATGTTATGTTATAAATTTGAGGAAATCCAATTAAAACAACCCACAGAAACATTCGCAGCATTTCGCAGCATTTCGCAAGAAAGACGTAAAATCCAATAATTTCTTAAAATTGAATGGCCCTGACCCGAAAGAATTTGCCACTTGACACGATCTCTGTCTTGTGATAAAATAGCAGTGCTAAATTAGATACCAAAAAGAGGAATAGATCAATGAAATTATTAAAAATGCACGCATCTCTGCTCGTATTGCTTCTCCTCGTTTCTCCGATATTCGCTGAGGAACACGCAGCGGAAGAAACACCGCCTCCCGTCAAGAAATACGCTGAATTCACACTCGGTGGCACCTATGCCGACACCAAAACAGTCAGCACCTTTGGCACCTC
>JAKZUG010000240.1:0-3527 GCA_047516705.1 Candidatus Poribacteria bacterium
GTATCGTGTTATTGAAAAGGCTTTCACCTATCTGGACGCGGGGACGCGTCTTGTCTGGGTGATTGAACCTGTTGCGAAAACGGTGACGGTCTATCGTTCTAAAATAGACATCAAAATGCTCACGTACGAAGACACACTCACTGGTGAAGATGTCGTTGAAGGGTTTTCGTGTCAAGTAGCACAACTTTTTGAATAAGGAGATTTTATGAAGCTTGGTTTAGTTACATATAATATGGCAAAAGATTGGGATATTCCTACAATCATTGAAAAATGTGTGGAGACTGGATTCAAAGGCGTGGAATTGCGGACAACGCATGCCCACGGCGTTGAAGTTGAACTCTCCGCAAGCGAACGAGCATCGGTAAAACAACAATTCGATGATTCCCCGATTGAGATTGCGGGTTTAGGTTCCGCGTTTGACTATCATTCTGTAGATCAGGATGCAGTTAGACAGAATATAGAGGGGACGAAGGTGTATTCTCAGCTGGCGGCAGATGTCGGGGCACCGGGTGTGAAGGTGCGTCCGAATGGGCTTCCAAGTGAAGTGCCTGTCGAAAAGACGCTGGAACAGATCGGGTTGGCGTTGCGCGAGTGTGGCGAATTCGCTGCGGACCTCGGCGTACAAATTCGGTTGGAAGTACATGGCGGTGGCACCTCCGAACTCCGACATATCCGAACAATTATTGATGTCGCCGACCACGACAACGTCTACGTCTGCTGGAATTCCAACTTCGGTGAAGTCGAAAACGGCTCTATTCAGAATAACTTTGACCTTGTCAAAGGCAGAATCGGCTTGGTGCATATCACAGAACTGCATCGACGCGAGTATCCATGGCGCGAACTCTTTACGTCGTTGAAAGCGTCTGGGTATACCGGCTATACCCTTGCAGAAATTGCAGGAAGTTCTGACCCCGTGCGCGTGATGAATTTTTATCGGGCGTTGTGGGAAGAGTTGTCAAGTTAAGCATTTTTATCCGTTGGCGCGTTTCCCAAGCGCGCCATCTCACGGTGGGTGTTGACAGAATAGACGGGGATAGGTGCCATTGTCCAACGTGCGATTTTACATCTTATCTATTATAGCGATATTTCTATTGATCTCTATGGGTGTAAGTGCTGCACCTGAAACAGCTCGTCTCAGCAACAGTGTATGGGCAGTTGACATCGCAACGCAATCAATTGCTGTGAATGCCTACTCTATAGGCGAGAAAACGGCAGTGCCGATTTCGTCTGCGCAAACCGGATTTAGCAATGTGACGGAATTTACTCAAAAGGACAATGCCGTCAGTTGGAAACTTCCTGAGCATTTTCTCACCGTTCGCTTTGAACTGATAGGTGAATCGCTATCCGTTGAATTCATTCAAGATAAACTTGAAAGTGATACCTTGAGTCTGACATGGCCCGTTATTGAAGATTTTTGGTCGCTCCGTGGCTATATTCTTCCGTTTTTTGAGGGGAGTTATGTCCCGAAAGATGACGTTACATGGCAGGATTTTTTATCCGAGCAGGGACCGATAGACACAACCGCAGGTCTCTCAATGCCGTTTTGGGGATTGGACCTCGGCGAGCGAACACTTACCTACATTCTGACCAACCCCTTCAACAACCAAATTCGGTTCAGTAAGACAGCAGCATTAAGATTAGGTATGCAGGTATCGCATGCCTTCACACCGAATTGGGAACGAAAAACTTATGGATTGCGTATTTCGCTTGGCGCAGCATCGCCGGTTGCCTCTGCCAAGCAATACCGACACTGGCTGAAGCAGAACGCTGAATTTGTTTCCTTTGCTGAAAAGATTCAGAAGACTCCTGCCGTAGAGAAATTGCTCGGTGCGGCGCATATCTACCTCTGGGGCGGTAAACTCCTCAGTCAATACGATGTGACGGATTGGAAGGCGTTTGCAACAAGGCTAAGTGGTGATGGCAAGATCGCAAAGCAGATCTGGACGCAACTGAACACTGAGGCGCAAGAAGCAATTCGTGAAATCGATCAATCGGCACATGCGTCTAACTACAGCCGACGAGTTGTGAACCGTGCCATAAGCGAACAACTTGAAAAGCCGGACTTTTACAACCCATCCATTTGGACAGAGATTCCTCTTACGTCAGAGATAGAAAAGTTAATCTCGCGAGACGTATCCACGTTATCGCTGCCGGAAGTGTATCGACGCAATTGTCTTTTGTTCTACGCCGCGTTTTCCGACATACTACGGCATCCAGACGAGTGGGGGGACGGTCTCTCTGTGAAGCTGCTGGAACGGTTTGCTGAAAGTGGGTTGGACAAGCTTTGGCTCGGTGTTGACTCATGGCAGGAGGGATTTCGGCATCCGACCGCTGTTGCGAAAGCAAAAGAACTCGGTTATCTGGTTGGACCCTATGATTCTTACCACAGTATGCATCACCCGAACGAAAGGGATACATGGGAGACTGCGCAGTTTGATCTCTCGCTTTATGAGACCGGGGCAATTGTCAATGCAGATGGTATAAAGAGTCGAGGGTTTAAAAAGAAAGGGTATCATTTGAGTCCGCTCGCGGCACAGCCGTATGTCGAAAATCGCGTCAACGGTATTCTTAGACAGATGCCATCAGACTTCAATTCGTGGTTTATCGACTGCGATGCTTACGGTGAACTTTACGACGATTATTCAGTATCGCATCCTGCAACGCAGTTGGATGATATGAATGCACGCTTGGATCGGATTGCATGGATTCGGGATACGCGCAATATGGTCGTCGGTTCAGAAGGCGGTGCCGCTTATGCTGCAGCGACACTCCACTTCGCACACGGGATGATGGTCCCTGTCATCGGATGGGGAGACCCAGATATGAAGTCTAAGACTTCTCCTTACTACATAGGTGGGTACTGGCCCCCTGAGGAACCCGCGATTCACATAAAGCAGGTGCCTCTCAAGTCAGAGTATCTGTATCGCTATTTTGACCCACGTTTCCGGTTACCGCTCTACCAGATTGTGTTCCATGACTCGGTTATGACGACGAACCATTGGGGTTCTGGAAGTCTCAAGTTTGAGAACGCAATCGAAACGTTAGCACTCTTGGAGTTGCTTTACAATGTACCGCCGTTGTATCATCTGAATATGACAGAATTTTCAAAGCATAAAGCGTGGATAAAACGGCACTACGCGTTCTTTTCGCCGTTGCATCGGCAGATCGGTGGACAGCCGATGACCGATTTTGAATGGCTGCGCGAAGATAAGCAGGTCCAACGCACTGAGTTTGGGGATACGGTTGAACTGTTCGCTAATTTCGGGACAGATGCGTTTGAATATAAAGGCGTGGTGATTCCGGGGCGAAGTGTTGTTGCGAGATGGGTTGGAACAGGTGAAATTGTGGTGTTTTCTGTGGAGTAATTTAAGCCTGATTTATAGTTGACGATGTAGGAAAAATATGATACACTTTTTAAAATTTATTTACATGGGGGTTTGTAGACATTAATATGAAGGATTATCCTAACGAGGAGACACTCCGTAAAGCACATAGAATATACCTTGATGCCATGCGCCCATTCATTA
>JAKZUG010000241.1:0-15427 GCA_047516705.1 Candidatus Poribacteria bacterium
AAATAGTATAGCAGCATCTATCTGCGCAATGCAAATGAGTTTAGAGGCTATTACGGTCATTTAGTTCTCCAATAAAAGTGTATGCTAAATTGTGACATACCCCTGTAGGAGCGATCTCCGATTCGCGACTTTCTTTCCTACCAAAATGGCTAAAAGCCTAAAACTAAATAGCCCTAAGAGGCTATTACTGACAGAAAGCGAGCAGATTAAAAGCATAGAGGCTGGTATAAAACTAGCCTCTATAGCACGTCAAATAGCAGTAACATTAGAAGTATTCTTAGTTGTCATTATCGTCATCATGATCATCGTCATCATCATCGTGGTCGTCGTCATCACCATGACCGTTATCATCACCGTCGTCATGATCGTCGCCATCGTCGTCGTCATGATCGCCATCAGCATCCTCTTCATCGCCATGGTCGTCCTCCATGTCGCCGTCAACATCTTCGTCACCGTGCTCATGTTGAATGGCAGCATCCTGAGTTTCCTGCTGGTTAATCCAATTAATAAAGAGCTGGATTTCAGCGTCGGTTAATGGCGGACCATCAGGAGGCATTGCGCCTGAAACGATTTGTTCAACAACCTCGCTTTCTTCGGCATTCCCCGGGATAAACACCGGACCATGTTCACCTCCCGCCTTGAAACTTTCGTATGTTCTGAAATCCAAACCATGGGACCATCGGCGACATGGCAGCCAGAAAGCGCACATCTCGTTGTGAGGATAGGCAAAAGTTTTGCTCAAAAGCAACCTCAACGTCAACAGGTTCATGGGCTTCCATAGGTGCTGAATGGTCGTCAAGCATTGGGATGTCACCATGCTCGCGAGTGCAACCAAGCACGCAAAATAGTAATCCAATAATAAGTAAGAGAAATCTTTGTATGTTTATAGCTATGATAATTACCATCCTAATCAAAATTTTAAAAATTGTAAGGGTTCCACCTAATAATCAAAGGGCAGGTGACACACGCAAAACCCTTACTTATAACAGCGGACCACTGTTACCAATTTAGAGAAAGAAAGGATAGCACCTTTTGACAAGACAGTCAAGCAAACTCTTAATTTATACGGTCGTTTAGTTTCTTTCTCTATACCTCTTGACAAATCTCCACAAATTGGTTAAACTGAAAAGATGTTTCAGAATGCCTCCGAAATTCTCACTTTAATCGCTTCCGCTGCCGTGCAGTGGCTCTTTTACCGGAAACGTCTGCCGAAGGACTTCACTCCGAAACGCATTCTCGTTGTCAAACTTGACCATCTCGGAGATGTCCTATTAGCAACGCCAGTGTTTTCAAATCTACGTCAAGCGTACCCAGATGCCGAACTGCACGCGCTCACCGGGACATGGAGCCGCGTTGTTTTAGAGAAGCACCCTGATGTCAATAAGGTCTTAGAATACAATTCCCCCGCTTTTTGTCGCACGGGGCAACCGACTTCCTTAAGACAAACGTTCCAACTTTACCGAGAGTTACGTCGTCAAAAATACGATCTGATGGTGGAACTCCGAAGTGATTGGCGTATTATTTGTTTTTCACTACTGCGAGTTATACCGAAACGCCTTGACCGAGCGGCACTGCAAGTTGCGAACAAATTAGGTTTCACACAGTTCTCAGGAATACACGAGACGACCCGTAACCTTGATATTTTAAAGCAAGCAGGCATCCCAACACCGACGCAAACCACTACCTTCTCAGTAACAGCAGAAGATGAGAGATGGGCATCTAATTTCTTGACAGCACATCAAATTGACAGAGAAGAACTGTTAATTGCTATCCATCCAGGTTCCCCGATTCCACTAAAACGGTGGATGCCTGAGCGATATGCCGAATTAGCGGATTGGCTAACTGCACGAAAACGTGCAAAAATTCTGTTTGTCGGTGTGAAAGACGAAACGCCGATAATCACCGAAATCCAGCGGCTTATGCGGGCGGAGTCGATTAATATCGCCGGTAAAACAACCCTGACACAGTTGGCATCAATCTTGCATATATGTAATGTGTTTATCGGCAACGATAGCGGTCCGATGCATCTTGCTGCAGCGGTAGGCACCCCGACAATAGGACTCTATGGACCCGGTGATCCAACCCGCTTTGGACCAGTAGGCACAAAGTGTCGGACGATTCAAAGTAAAACTGATTGCCCGCCGTGCCGGGGAACAACCTGCCGATTCGGTAAAGACGGATGTATGTCCAAAATTCAAGTTGCCGACGTAAGGCAGACGCTTGAAGAGGCCGAGTATTTGCCGTTAGAAAATAGCAGGATTTGACAGAAAACAAAACATCTACCAACAGTGACAACTTAACTTGACATAGTTTTCAAAAAAAGGTATAATGTCTTTAAAGTGTGAAACACAGCATCTATAGAAATATGCCTTAGTCATCCGACAATTAATTTTCCCCCTGCACGCGTATCTAAAGTCCCACGGTTTGGCGGGAAAATACGATTTTTGGATGCCGCTGGTCCGCAACATCGGTTTGTAGGCTGCGCGATGAATCTAAAGGAGGAATTTAGGAAAATGCAATTGAGATTAATGTGGCTTGTGCTTGTCCTCTTCGCAGTTGGCATCATGAGCATCGGCATTATAGGGTGTGGTACTGACGAAGAAACCCCTGAAAAGCCGACAGAGAGCTCCGCAACCGAGAGTTCTGGGGCTGAAGAACCCGTTGTTGCTTCAAGACCCCCCATTGACTTTAATGCCGAAAAAAAAGCAATACAAGCCGTCTATGCTGACTTCTATAACGCCTTTAACGATAACGATGTCAAAGCCATTCAGGCAACCTTTGATACGAGTTCTATTCAATTCGGGACGATCTTCGCCGGTAACGAACCTGTGCCAGTAGCGGCAGGTTGGAACAATGTCAAAACCAATATCTTAAGCTTGTGGGAAGGCATCGGAACAAAGGGTAACAAGTGGGGACAGAACTCTACAATCTCGAAGTTTTGGATCCGCCACAAGGGTAGTTCACTCGAAGCCAGCGCGCTCGGATTAAACTGCTTCAAAGGCGCATGGCCCGGTGAAACCCACCTCTATCTGGTGCAAAAGAAGGGCGAATGGTTTATTCAGCAGATTGACAGCATTACGCAAAACAACCTTGGTATCTTTGGTTTAGACAATACTGCGAAACCGCGCATTGAGAAATTCTTTGCGAGGTCTTCTGATGATCCGGAAGATTTGGCACCGTAAATTCGCCACTATCAACTCGTAAACTTTAATAAAAACTGCCCATTTTTGTGCAGCTTGGGGAGTTAGCTGCCCGTTTTTGTGCAGCTTAACCCATCTGATGCAGGGATTACCCGCAAATTTAGCGTTTTCAGCATTGGCATAGAAATTGCATATATCTTCTGCATCAACAACTTTTATTGCATCAACAACTTTTATTTTTTTGTAGGATACGCAAACAACACCCCTTGGAGGTAATAACGAATGAGCGTAAAAAGAACCTCTGGTGCCTTCATGACTTCAGTGGTACTCCACGTGATCATCGCGGTTGTTGCCGGTATTTATCTGGTAACACAAACCGAACAGTTCAAAGATCTCGTCGGTGCCGAAGTGCTCCAACCCAAGGAGCCACCGAAGCCTAAGGTACGGAAGCCTGTCGTGAAACCGATCATTAAGCCGACTGTTCCGACGCAAAACACTGTCACTGTCGAACAGGTTCAGGTACAACCGCGTGTAACGACTGCCTTTGTCACAAAGTCAAGCTTCCAACCGCAGACGGTACTCGAATTCTCAAACCAGACCGTCAATGTTAACGCACCAATCAATCCGAATGTCCCGAAAGTCGTTACACTGAACGCAACCGTGCCGACTGTTGTAACACATACAGATCTCCCGGTATCGGACGCACCCGGTGCCTTGGCGTTCTCCGCACCTGTCGCAAGTGCACCCTCCGCCGGACCGGCTAACATCGGTCGTGGTGTCGCAGGGACCACAGTACAGGTGAAAGTCGCTTTTGAACGTCCACCCGGCCTCGCAATGGTCGAAAACGTCGGTGCCGCACGCGATGCCCTCGGCGATGTCGTTGAAAACATTACCCTCGGTAACGTTGAAGTGCCACCGCTGCCCAGAGGCGAACCCGGTGGTCGCGTTATCGGTAAAGGTAAAGACATTCGCGGCGTATTCCGTTTCACACGGATCCGCCACAGTCTCTCTGACTGGTGGGCTGATGCTTCTTCATTGAACGCATTGACGAAGTGGCTCAACGAACGTACTAAGATCAAAACCGACATGAACGTTGAAGGTGGCGCATTGAAACTTACTGATGCGAACCTCTTCAAAACACCGTTCGTCTTCATGACAGGACACGACCCCTCACTTGTCCGTTCTCGTAACTTGCTTGGACGGCAGTATGGTGGTGGTAAAATGGACAGCCGTCTCACCGAGACTGAAGCCGCTGGTATGCGCCGCTACCTCGTCGAAAAAGGTGGATTCCTTGTTTTTGACGATTGCGGTGTGAACGCACCTGCACAGGCGATGATTCGTCTCTTCCTCGCACAGATGCGCTATGTCATGCCTGAGTATCAGATTGAGCGGATCGCCAACGATCACGAAGTCTATGATAACTTCTATGAAATGGGCGGACCCCCAGTCGGTTTCGACATCTTCTGGTGGGGCACACGTCCGCCGAAACGGAATTACCTCGAAGGTATCTCCGTCGGGGACAAATTGTCCGTTATCGTTGTCCGTCGTGACTACATGTGCGCGATGGAGTCCATCAGTCTCCCGACACGTAGTGTCCACTATTCACCCGGTGTCTATCGTTTCATGACGAACGTCGTGGTGTATGCGTTGACACACGGTCAGATTTCTGACTACTCCGGTTATGTGCCTGAAGACACGTTAGCCCAGAAAGAACTTCCGACACGTGCACCTGCAGCAGCGAGGGTCAGCGGTTTTGAATAGAGCTTTTGTCTCTTAGCTCGGTTTTTAACCGTGCATCTTATCTAAGGCTGTTTAGTTATCCACCTTGGACAACTGGACAGCCTTAGTCTCTTAAGTCAACCAAACCCTCTTTCAAGTAATCTGAACACAACATCCAATTTTCTCCAACAACAACCTCTTCTTAACGACTTTCGTTAATTTTAGGACTGACGCAATTTTTTCATGGGTTTTATTACCAAACTCACGTCTTTAGACGGATATAGTCACGTTTCTAAATTTATAGCATATTATCTAATACTCCTACGCCGTTTTGCTGGCGGGTGCCTATCTCGCCTTTGTCCGCGTTGAGATCTAAGGAGTTTTCGTACCGCAAACTTGCCTCGCAGTGAGAGTTTGCGGGTTGCCAGACCCAACCTAACAGAAAACACTACGCAAAGACCACAATCTAAATGAAGTTTATAGTAAAGCCCGAAAATACATGGACATTTCAGTAGCCTGTGGGAGGGGTTTCTAACCCCGACCTCCCTTGCCTCCGCTGGCGAGGTTTTGCGGCGTACGCGCCCAAATGCGATCTGCATTCCTAACCTCGCCAACTCGAGTGTATAGTTAATTGTGGGCTTTACTATAATTGTTTAAATCGGTAATCCCCAGGCCCGGTAGGCGCGGCTTGTAACCGCGCCGGGTTATCATCTAAAAATCGCCCATCTGGGTTCCCATAATTCTAAAGTTTGGACAATTTGCATGATATTCCGGCTAACTTATCAAGAGGTAGTGCCTGCTTTCACACGAAAATCTGTTGAATATCCTGCGGTTTGTTCCTAAAAGCAACTCTTATACCATTTCTGAAAGTAAATATCGCATGCCAAACTTTCCTGAAAGGAACCACGGTGGCACAAACTAACAGTTTATGCTACAAGCACATTGAAAGGTATTCAATTAGAAACGGTATTAGTAAATGACACGCTGGCATCTGACACGCCAGCATCAACAGAAAGCAGCCCCAGCGGGGCGACATGTGTATAGAAATGCTTTACCCACAAGGATAAAGCCCCAGCGGGGCGACATGTGTATAAAGATGGTCTTAGGTTGAAAGGACGTATTAGGTTCAACGGATCCCTAAGGTATCACCATTCACATTCAATCTAACCTATCACACAAAGATTCTTAAAAATTGTTCAAACTTTAATAAATGCTTAAGTCAAATTCATATATTTAAGAAACATGACGAGATATGTAGTTTCTAAATTCCAGAAACTATTTTTGGAAAAGCATGAATGAACCGCCGCATTAACTTATCTTAACAAAGGAGATAAAACAATGGTAGGTTTCAGGAACGCCCTTAGCGATACAACCACTGTCCCAGTGCAGGCACATTGGGATCCGATCGCGAACACAGCGAATAACTTGCATTGGTCAACAGAAGAAAAGTTTAACAGAGCCAAGGCACAGTGGCAAGAACCGGTGGATATGGAGTGGGAGCAGTGGTTGGCGTTGTTCAATCCCGGACCTGCGTATCCACTGAAGCACTACAGCACAGCGGATTTTCAAGTCTTTCTTCCACCGTCAACCGTTAACGTCGGAGATGTCTGGGACCTGGATCCGAAACGGATTCTCCCGTTTCTTCGCCAGTTTCACCCAAGTGCAATCGGCAAAAAAGGCGCGAAAGCGTGCTTACGAGCATTCTCGTCTGAATATGCTGATATTACCTTCAGAATCCATGCGCTTTTCACACTTGATACGTCCATCGGTGCCTACTTTAGACCTGCACAATTTGCTGGACATCTGGTAATCAATCTTAACAGTGGAACGATTTGTCAATTTACGCTATCGCTTCCGACCCGAAATAGCAACGTCGATATCGGTGCCTTTAGCTCTCACGATTTGGGGTTTGTGCCTCGCATGGAACTCTGCAGTCTATCGGAGACGCAACCAAAATCAATTGCTTGGGAAGCAGCTATCACCGAGGAAGAAGTTGAGAGAAAGTTTCAGAATGCGCTCTACAAGTTCGCTGAAATCGCGTGGACCCCGATTGAAGATGTGGTTGAACTCGCGAAAGCATCGAATCGCCCGATTCATGCGGTCCTTTTATTCGGTGTACTCGACGATGAATCCTGCTGAGGGTCGGGCAAAGTTTTGAGAGCGGGTCCGCTCTCCTCACCGAAAATTATCAAATTGCTCAACACGCACTTTGTGAATGTCTGGGTCTTGTTCAGGGAGTTGCCCGAGCTGCAGGCCGGTGCTAAAGGAACAGCTGCTGCTGCCTTGGCAACGAAACTCCGACAACATTACACCGATTCTGTGGACATTCTGACACTTACCGCCGACTTGGAAGTGATTGGACATCTACACAATATGAGTTTATTTCATCCATATTATCTGCCTCGCGGTGAGCGAATCCCTCGATATTTAGAACTGCTAAAGTCGTCTGCCGGTGTAGAAGTTCCGGCACAAGAACCGAGCGAAAATCCCAACGAGGCACAGCACCAGAAAAATATCGGAATTTGCTCCCAAAATTTGGTTGCTATCGGCAAGGCGGTTCAAGCTTACCACAATGAAAACGACGATTTTCCTGAGCAGCTCTCGAAGCTTTATCCCAAATATTTTCCAGATGCAAACCTCCTGTTGTGTCCAGCAGATTCTCGCAACGCAGACTCGAAGATGCCCATCAGCTACGGCTATGAGTTTCATCCGAAAGACCGGGAAAGAACACAGGAAAACCGAACCATATACGGCGATGTCCTCCCGCTTGTCCGTTGCGAGCATCATGCGAATCAAGAGTTTGAGTGTCTAAACTTGAGTTTCGCTTCTGAGGTCTACCGGTCATCCCGTGAATGGAAATACACGCCGGAAGACATGTACGAAACCACTGAAAAAACTATTGCCGCCTTGGAAGCGGGACTTCAGCAACACCCAGATAATGAAAGTTTTTTCTATATCTACCGCATACTTATTCGTCTCTATATTGAAGGTGGACGGGAAAAAGATGTAGATCAGCTTATTGACCGTTTCAAAGTTGTCAACTCTAAAACCCTTCTTGCCGAGATTCATGAAGAGTTAGGCAACGCCGAACTCGCAATGGAATACCGCAGAAAGGTTACGCCGCCGCTGGCGTTGCTTGGAAAACCTGTACCTGATTTTTCCGCGATAGATCTTGATGGCAAACCGATTTCACTCCAGCAGTATCGCGGGAAAGTCGTCTTACTCGATTTTTGGGCAGTTTGGAACGGTTTCTGCATCGGAGATATACTGAATCTTAAAAAAATTTACGATACCTATAGAGATCACGGATTTGACATCATTGGTGTTAATCTCGACACGGATGAAACGAAACTGCGTAACTACCTCAAGGAAAATGACATTCCTTGGCGGCAGATTTTTAGCGGGCAAGAACGACAGTGTCCCCTCGCACAACAGTCCGATGTTCGCTCTATTCCAACGCGGTGGCTTATTGATAAGGATGGCAAATTGATTGCTCATGAAGCCAGACACAAGTTGATCTCCCGCGAAGGTAGAGAACCAGATTTAGAGCGGTTAGTCGCAGCGGCGGTGGCGGATAAATCCAAGCACCAGTAGCCACGTTCTACGGAAAAGGCGCGGTTTGAAACCGCGCCTGAGTCCCAACTTCCAGCCAAAATATTTGCTGGCAAAAAATAAACGGTTGACCTTATCAAGTAATGTGTTATGCTATTTTCCAAGTTTTTACGAAATTCTTGTGTATAAAGCACACAGGGTTGTGTAATAACGTGAGTTCGACTTAAGGATTTAGAAGAATCCGACACTATATATCATGTCTATCGCAGATTTGGTGACCGATGTCTCCCGCACTCCAGATGAAGTTTAAGTATTTAAACGGGTAATTTTCGGTTTCCTTGTCGGGACCGGTGCGGTTAGGAATGCAGATCGCATTTGGGTGAGTACACCGCAAAACCGCACCTACCGGGTTTGGGATTCGAGCCCTAATTACCCAATTTATTTGTTAATCTTCATGAGGAGTGCTATTGCTTCGCAGTGAGAATAGAAAACAGTATATCCACCCTCCCGCACTCCAGAGGAGTGCTATTGCTTCGCAGTGAGAATAGAAAATCCGATGTCCATGTTCTCGCACTCCAGCGGAGTGCTATGTGTCGTCCAACTCCATACCGGACCTACGAAGCGGAAGTATCAAGTCGGATAGCTGCTATAGACCTATTGTTCCTCTGGAGCAGAAGTGTGCGTTTTGGGCGTGGTGTCAGATTTCACTTTTGTTCAATACGACCTACATGATTAACCAATTTTTTATATCGAACTCACGTTAATGAGGGAGGAGAGTATCCAATGAACTTAATTCTGACCCTAGGAACCGTGTTGAGTTTGCCGATCTCTTCTGCAAGTATCGGAATAGCAGCACAAAAAGCATCTGAAGATTCCAACGAGGCACTGGACCAGAAAAACATCGAAATCTGCACCCAAAATTTGATTGCTATCGGCAAAGTGGCTCAAGTCTACCACAATGACCACGGTGACTTCCCTGAGTGGCTTTCAGAACTTTATCCCAAATACTTGTCAGATGCGAACCTTTTACTGTGTCCAACAGATGAAGAAGGCGGGAAGTCAGTTTATCCGATCAATGAAGACCCGAAAATGTCTGTCAGCTACGGCTACCAGTTTCACCCTAAGTACCGAAAGGAGAAAACCGAGGAACGCCTCATATATGGAGACGTTATACCGCTTGCCCGTTGCCGACATCATGAAAATCAAGCGTTTGAATGTCTAAACTTGAGTTTCGCCTTTAAGGTATATCCCTCATCCGGTATATATACACCAGAAGAAAAGTATGGAACGCCGAAAAAAGCCATTGTCGCTTTGGAAGCCGGACTGCAGCGGCTGCCGGACTCTGCACATTCCTTTTTCTCCGAACAGGCTTCCAAACTCTATCATTCGCTTGTCCGTCTCTATAACGAAGTCGGGCGGGAGAAAGATGCCGAAAACCTCATTACCCGTTTCAAATCAATCGTGAAACCTGACGACCTGAAGGCACATTTTGTCCTCGGCGAAATGCTTGAGATAGTGAAGCGGAACCAAGAAGCACTTGCTGTTTTCGAGAAACTTGAGAAACAAGATCCGGATGACTACGGCATCTTCACTAAACTCGCCGAAATCCATTGGAAACTCGGTAATTCTAAGCTTGCATTAAAATATCACTACAAGACTGAAACGAGCAGATCAGAACTGATTGGGAAGCCTATTCCCGATTTTTCTGCAACTGACCTTGACGGTAAACCGATTTCGCTGCAGGACTATCGCGGGAAAGTCGTCTTACTCGATTTTTGGGCGGTCTGGTGCGGTTTCTGCGTTTTGGAAATGCCGAATGTCAAAAAGGTTTACAATACCTATAAGGACCGGGGATTTGATGTCATCGGTGTCAATCTTGACGTTGATGAAGTGGAAGTGCGGGACTACCTCAAAAAGAATGATATTCCTTGGCGACAGATTTTCAGTGGTAAAGTATGGGATGACCCATCGTACGGGAATATAATGTTACTGGTGTCCCAGAACCGTGGCTCATTGCCAGAGATGGCACACTCATCTCGACCGATGCCAGAGAGGCAGCGTTAAAATATTTAGTATCAGATGCACTCAAGGACAAACCCGAAAGCCAATAGCCATATCTACCGAAACAGCGCTGTTCAAAACCGCGCCTCGTAATAAAATAGCATTCTCAGGAATAGCTGTTGACGAAAGGGATGTCCGATTCTCACCTTCAATTAAGACAAAGCACGTAAGGGTTCCACGTCGTAGAGAAAAGCATGGATTTTGAATTCCGAGTTATGCTATCATAAAGAGCACAAACACTCCAAATTGAGGTGATAAATGAAACTCGGTGTATCTACTTATTCTTATTGGCATTTCAAACCCGAACGTGTCCCTATTGAACATGTTATCGAAGAAGCCGCACGGCTCAAACTTGACGGCATCGAAATCTTGCATCAACAAATGGCATCGGAAGCCAATCCGTATCTTCAGAAATTGAAACGACTCGCTTTCATCCATGGACTTGATCTGTACGCACTCTCCATCCATCAAGGCTTCGTTTCACCAGACGCGGCGACACGGCAAAAAAATATCAATCACACTATCCACTGCATCCGATTAGCACACGAACTCGGTATCCCGGCGATTCGCCTCAACTCAGGACGATGGGGTACGGTCCCCTCCTTCAATGAATTGATGAAAACCGAAGGGCAAGAACCTGTACTCCCCGGACACACAGAAGACGATGCGTTTGAATGGGTCATCGATGCTATCGAAAAATGCCTCCCAGACGCTGAAAAATACGGTGTCGTCCTCGGACTCGAAAATCACTGGGGGTTGACCTGCACACCTGACGGAGTCAACCGTATCGTCTCCGCTATCGACTCAGAATGGTTGAAGGTAACGATGGATTGTGGAAATTTCCTCTCAAATCCGTACGAAAAACTGACACAGATTGCGGATGAGGCAGTGCTTGTCCATGCCAAAACCTATTACGGCGAAGGTGAATGGTATACGTTAGATTTAGATTACGCTAAAATCGGCAAAATTCTAAAAAATGTCGGATTTCAGGGATATGTATCCATTGAATTTGAAGGGAAGGCGGATGCACACGTCGGTGTTCCACAGAGCGTGGAAATGCTCCGTGATGCTCTTCCGAAATAGCAAGGCATAATCCTTCTGATATAACGGATGACAGTAGACGCGCACTCTCGGAGGACGTTCTAATGTTCAGAAAAATCGTAATATTAACTTGGATTTCCGTACTGCTCGGAATAACAGGAGGAACCCCCATAATGGCAGACACCGGAGAAATGGCAGGAGCAACGAACGCTTCGGAAGTTTGGCGCGCCTTGCAACGCCTACAGACCACAGCCACCGTTCTCCACACCGTCGCGCACCCCGACGACGAAAATGGTGCACTGTTGACGTGGCTCAGTCGTGGGCACGGAGTCAGAACAGCACTCTACTCAACCACACGTGGCGAAGGTGGCGCGAATCTCATCGGATCCGAACTCTTTGACGCGCTTGGAATCGTCCGGACAGAGGAACACCTCGCTGCCGTACGTTATTACGGTATTGATCTCTTTTTCAGCAGTGCTGTCGATTTCGGTTATTCCAAACGACTCAACGAAACCTTGGAGAAATGGGATTACCAGATGCTCTTGGAGGATATGGTCCGCCTGATTCGGTACTACCGTCCCGATGTCATCATCTCCCGCTTCCAAGGTAATCGTCAAGATGGTCATGGCCATCATCAAGCATCAGGAGTCGTAACGTTAGAAGCGTTCCGTGCCGCAGGTGACGCGACCCGTTTTCCAGAACACCTCGCTGAAGGATTACAACCGTGGCAACCTAAGAAACTCTACATCACCCGTTCCAGATGGAGACGCAGCGACACCGAAACCGCCGATACGCCTGTTCTAAAAATTGATACCGGCGAATATAACGCCTTATTGGGTCTTTCTTATGCTCAAATCGCGCGCCAAGGACTCAGTTATCAACGCTCGCAAGGTGCCGGACAGACGCGTGCATCCAAGGGATCTTCACTCACCGAACTGCGGTTAGTCAATACAACACTCTCCGATCAACCGAAACCTGAAGACAGTCTATTCGACGGACTTGACACAACGATAATGGGCATGGCAAAACTCGCCAACGCGCCTACCTTGAATGCGGAATTTACGCAACTTCAGGAAAACGTTGATGCCGCAATACGCGACTATGATGCTCGTCACCCTTGGACAGTCGCCTCACACCTCGCAAGTGGGCTCAAAACGACTCGTGGATTAATCGAAAAGATACAGGGTTTGGATCTTGACAACAGCACGAGAGCCCATCTGCTTTTCCTGCTCCGGAATAAAGCACAAGAATTTATGACCGCAACAAATGCCGCACTCGGACTGTCCCTTGAGGTGCTTGTTCAACCCGCAGGCACTCGTTCGTCTGAAACCTTCACTGTCGCAATTCCCGGACAAAAGTTCTCGATCGGAATGCGGATGGTCAACCCCGCTCCGGTTACAGCTGAATTCGTCAATGCTTCACTCCACACGCCTGAAGGTTGGAATGTGAGACAAGTGCAAACAGATTCGGATAAAGAAGATATGGGAACTATACAGACGAACGAACCGGTCTCCATTACATTTGAAGTAGAAGTACCGCAGAATGTAGCGTATACGCAACCTTACTGGACACGTGCATCTGAATACCACGACGCTGTTTATTCACTCAAGCACCCGGAATACCGCTTTCTACCTTTCACACCGCCTGACGTTCACGGTGTTATAACCTATCGCCTGGACGATGTGGATTTCACGCTGACGCAGCCCGCCAAAACGCGCGCGATTAACCGACCTTGGGGAGAAAAACGGCGTTTGCTAACGGTAGCACCAGCTATCAGTCTATCCCTTTCACCTCGTATCGGTGTTATTCCAATCTCCGAATCTACAACGGCAGGTGAGCAAAACTCCTTCACCGCGACAGTAGAAACGCTGAATAACGTAAAAGGTGAAGCAGAAGGGACGCTTGCACTCAAACTACCGGACGGATGGCATGCGTCTCCTGACAGGACACCTTTCGCTTTTACACACGAAGGTGCAAGCAAGACGTTCGTCTTTCAGGTATCCGCCAAAGATATAGACGCTGGCAGAGACTACGCAATTCAGGCAATCGCTACATACAACGGCGAAACGTACAGCAGTGGTTATCAGACGATTGAGCATCCAGATCTTGAACCGCGCCACCTCTACCGTCCTGCCACAATGACGCTTCATAGCACAACGCTCAATCTCCCAAGGGATTTGAGCGTCGGCTACATCATGGGTGTAGGTGATAAAGTGCCTGAGGCACTACAACAGATTGGCATTGACGTGCAGATGCTCGATCGGGAAGATCTCCGTACCGGCGATCTAAATCAATTTGATACGATTCTCGTTGGCATCCGGGCGTACGCTGTTCGACGAGACCTCGTCGCCTATAACAGCAGGCTCCTCGATTACGTTCATAACGGAGGCAATCTCATCGTCCAATATCAGACCCCTGAATTTGATGCAGCTCCTTTCGGTCCCTACCCGTATACAATGGGCAGACGACCAGAAGAAGTCTCCGAAGAGGATTCACATGTAACTATTTTGATGCCAGATAACCCGATCTTTCAGCATCCGAATCAAATTACAGAGACTGATTTCGATGGATGGGTTGAGGAGCGCGGTTCAAAATTCCTGACCGAATGGCACGCAAACTATCAGCCACTCCTCACCTGCAATGACCGTGAACAGGAACCACAGCACGGCGGATTTCTCTATGCCGAATATGGACAAGGCACCTATACCTATGCAGCTTACGCCTTTTATCGGCAGCTCCCTGCGGGTGTACCGGGCGCGTATCGCCTTTTCGTCAACATGCTCAGTCTCGGCGAGACACTTGAGACATCACGCTAAGCATCTTCCCACGGTGCCAGATCGCCAACAGACGGCGGTGCCGGGAAACGACTCACGACATCAACGGGCCTCCCCAGATCTGAGGATTCAATCACGCGTTCACATATTTCTAATGCGTGCCGTGCTTGTGCGCCATTGCACCGCGGATTTCGGTCGGATCTAATCGCGTCTGCGAAATCCGCAACCCCTTTGCCCCAATCTAATCCGGTAAAGGCTTTCGGTGGAGAGGGTTCCTCTTGCCATCCATCTCGGGGTGTGAATTTTTTGATGCCGCGTCCATCATCGTGCGCCTGAAGCGAGAATCCGCCTGCTGTGCCGTGAACTTCATAAGGCGGAATCCCAGAAGTAACAGTAAAACTGTGATAGATGAATCCGTGTGCGCCGTTCTCGAATTCAAGTACTGCAAATCCGTGGTCTTTCTCATTTACCTCAAATTCAGTGCCTTGACGCGGCCCTTGGTGTAGCGTCCGTTTTGGAACAGCGACCCGCGCGAAACCGTGCACTGTCTTGACTGGAGCGATCATGGTCGTCATCGTTGTTAGCGGATAAGGCGCAACGTCTCGGAACGGACCGGCATGCATCAGAAACGCGTCAGCACTCGGATGCCAATGTTCCAACGGACCACCGAAGTTCCCGATCGCAGAGATGACATCGCCAATTTCACCTTCGCGAATCCGTTGCCAGACGTTCTGCTGAACATAACCAAGAATTGCCGATGGCGCGCACGCCAACTTTAAACCCATCGCTTCTGCCGTTTCTACGAGTTCGTTTGCCTCGTCGGTGCGGATAGAGATCGGTTTTTCAGAATAGACATGTTTTCCCGCCTTCAGTGCCGCCAACGAAACCGGGTAATGAGAGATGTGAAGCGTCAAGTTCACAATCGCTTCTACATTCGGATCGTTCAGTACTTCGTCAAGCGATTTATAAACGCGTCCACCGTTCCGTTCTGCCAACGCCGAGGCACGCGCTTCATCTTGGTCATAGAAGCCGACCAATTCAATGAGATGTGGGTACGCTTGGCAGCGCGGCTGATAACCCCCCGCAGCTATCATACCGCACCCAACAATCACCGTCCGGACTGGAGTTGTATTAGACATT
>JAKZUG010000242.1:0-8218 GCA_047516705.1 Candidatus Poribacteria bacterium
GTATTAATGCATATCGGAAAGCGGTGCCATTTTTCATCGGTCTGGTGTTAGGTGAGGCGTTGATGGGGTGTTTCTGGCCCCTGTTGAGCCTTGTGTTGAGGTCAGCAGTGTATAGTTGGATTTAGCGTCTCAATCGCTTGAATCATTGCGATTTTATATATCAATTTTTTCTTGACATTCGGCAAATTCTATGCTATTATTTTAAACATATATCTATCCCATTTTTTAAGGTACGTCGGGAGGTTTATCCTCTTATAGTAAAGCCCACAATTAAGTTTACACTGTCTGATGTGGCGAGGTTAGGAAACCTCGCCAGCAATGCGGTGAACGGGATGGATTGCCCGTGGAAGTGTCAAAGTATTTTTAGATTTTACTATAACTCTCTTTTGGAAAAAGACGGAAACCAACTTTAAAGGAAACCATTTTTCGACAACGGAGAAAAACGAACAACGGGTCCGTAATTATAAAAATGATTGAAGTCAGAGAACTCACAAAATCCTATGGTCCGACGGTTGCTGTCAATAAGGTCTCATTTGACGCACACGCAGGCGAAGTATTAGGTTTTCTTGGTCCCAATGGTGCAGGAAAAACGACTACGATGCGTATTCTCACCTGCTATCTTTCCGCGGATGCGGGCGGTGCTACTGTCGCAGGGTACGATATATTTGAAGAATCAATAGAAGTCCGGAAACGGATTGGTTACCTACCTGAAAGTGCACCGCTTTATACCGATATGGGTGTCATCGAATATCTGAATTTCATGACCCAAGTGCGGCACATCCCAAAAAGCGAGCGGAAAGCGCGGATTCGAGCGGTTATCGACATCTGCGGGCTTGAGGATGTTATCCAAAAAGACATTGGCGAACTTTCAAAAGGTTACCGCCAACGTGTGGGTCTGGCACAAAGCCTCATTCACGATCCGCCTATCCTGATTTTAGATGAACCTACCTCTGGGTTAGACCCGAGCCAGATCATTGAGATTCGTAACCTGATTAAAAACATCGGACAAGAGAAATTGGTGCTCTTCAGCACGCACATTTTGTCTGAAGTCTCCGCTACCTGTAGTCGAATCCTGATCATCAATGATGGAAAGATTGTCGCAAACGGCACACCAGAGGAACTCACCAGTCAGGCAGCGGGCGAAGAAATTGTCCATATTGCTATCCGAGGTTCACAAGAAGCCTTTGAAGCACAACTTAACGAACTGGAATTCGTCTCACAGTGGACGGAAGTCGAAACGACTGACGGTATCGTCAGTTACCAGATCAACGCTGCTCAGGGTAGTGATGCTGCGGAGGCACTCTTTCACGTCGTTGTTAAGAATGGGTGGAGTCTCACAGAACTCCGTCAAGAATCCGTAGATTTAGAGGATGTCTTTCTCAATTTAACAGACAAAGAACAGGCATAACCGTACCACTTCCAAGACGCAAAGAAAGAATGGGTCAGGGTCGTCAAAGAAGTTTCAAACCGGATTCAACCATACTTGCTAACAGCTGTATGTCCCTTTGAAAGTAAACAAGGTTTCCGTATTTGATAAAAAAGATACCACCAAGTCTGGTGCTCTACCTAACAGGAAGATTATCGCGACCGTCCATGTTAAAAGATTATGACAAACATCACAGCCATTTTCAAAAAGGAATTCAAAAGTTATTTCAATTCACCTATCGCGTATATTTTCATTACATTTTTCCTCGGCATCTCATCATGGCTCTTTTTTCGGGGCTTCTTTCTGCAAAATCAAGCTGAAATGCGCGCGTTCTTCGGGTTAATGCCGTGGATTTTCTTATTTTTCATTCCCGCTGTCACTATGAAACTCTGGGCTGAAGAGAAGAAAATGGGCACCGTAGAAATCCTGATGACGCTACCCATTCGAGATCATGAGGTCGTCATCGGAAAATTCTTGGCGAGTTTCGCGCTCCTTGCCTCGACCATACTCCTCTCTCTTGTCCTGACCTTTTCAGTCATGTACCTCGGGGATCCTGACGGCGGTACGCTCATTGGAGGTTACATCGGACTCCTCCTAATGGGCGGGGCATATCTCGCGATCGGACTTTTCGCCTCAACGCTGACCGAGAATCAGATCATCGCCTTTATTTTGGGGATTACCACCTGTTTTGTGTTGCTCATTATCGGTGAAGACTTTGTGCTTTTCAATGCCCCAAACTGGTTGTTCCCGATTTTCAGTTATCTTGGTCTCGGGGCACATTACAGTAGCATTTTGCGCGGCGTGCTTGACTCTCGGGACATTATCTACTATCTGTCGTTGATCGGTTTCTTTCTCTACTTAAGCACATTGGCAGTTGAAAGCCGCAAACGAAGTTAGGAAAGGAGGCAAATTGTCTTGGCTAATAAACGAATCAAACACGGTGGTAACACCCTCGCTCTTGTCGTAATTATCTTCGGTATCCTCGCGCTGATTAATTTTCTGTCCACGCGCCGTTTCATCCGGGTAGATCTCACCGAGGACAAACGCTATACCATCTCAAATGCAACGAAAGATGTGTTAGACGCATTAGATGATATTGTTACAATTACTGCCTACTTTTCCACAGCCCCCGCCGAAGTTGCGCAAATCCGCCGTAACGTGAGAGATCTGCTCGAGGAATACAACGCATTTTCAAAGCACCTACAGATCGATTTTGTGAATCCGGCAAACTTCGACGACGCGCAGAAACAAGAACTCCGTTTCAAAGGGATCCCTGAAGTCCAAATCAACGTTTTCAAACAAGATAAAGCGGAAATAGCAAACGTCTATATGGGTATCTCGATCAGCTACAGCGGGAAAGAAGAAGTTTTACAGGTCGTGCAATCAACAGCCAATCTCGAATATAAACTCACCTCCACTATTCTTAAAGTTACCGCGAAAGAGACAAAAACAGTTGGGTTCTTAACGGGGCATGGCGAGTTTGATATCAATGCACAAGAATATCAGCAGCTCCGGCAACTCTTGGATAAAAACGGACAAGGGCAATATAATATCACTCCTGTCAGTCTACAAGACGGAAAAACTGTTGATAACACCGTAACAACGTTGGTTATCGCTGGGGTAAAGCAAGCGTTAACAGAACGCGAGAAATACGAGCTTGACCAATTTATTATGCGTGGCGGCAGAGCAGTGTTCTTAGTTGATCCTATTCAACTACAACCCGGTACATTGCAAGGCACACCGTTGAGCACAGGGTTGAATGACCTACTGGAACATTACGGCACCAAACTCGGCAATAATCTGCTTGTTGACCGCAGATATCACGACAATGCTCGGTTCCAACGAGGGTTCATGACCGTTTTCCAACCGTATCGATATTTTGTCAGAATTGTCAAACCGAATTTCTCAACAGAACATACGATCACGAATCAGTTGGAAGCATTGACGTTACCCTGGACGAGTTCTTTAGAGGTCATAACAAAGGAAGGCATTACTGCGACGACGTTAGCAACGACGAGTGAATCTGGGCAGATCGTCCAAGGTTATTATAATCTTTCTCCGGATTTCCCAATTCCTGATGCTGAAACACAAGCCTATCCTGTCGCTGTCGCCTTGGAAGGAAAATTCAAAAGCTTCTATGCCGATAAAGAGATTCCGTCGGTAGCAACCGACGACACTACGAGCGGAGCAGACAACGAGGCACAAACAACTATATCTGAAAGTGCACAGACGCAAATCATTGTGATAGGCACGGCACAATTCCTAACACAGATGCGTCCTGACGGGATCAACTTTTTCTTAAACACCGTGGACTGGTTGACTTTTGGCGATGCACTCATCGGTATCCGTTCACAGGCGATCACAAATCGACCGCTCCGAGATGTTTCTGAAATCGAGAAAAACCTAATTAAATACCTCTGTATCGTAGGCATCCCGCTGTTAGTCGTTATTTTCGGACTTGTTCGGTATTTCTTAAAAAACCGAGCAAAAAGGATGGTAGAAGCCTTCCGCACCCGACACATGACTTCGGACTAAGAAGAAATATAAGGTATACCTGTTATCTCTCTCGTTTACGGGTTTAAAACCGTAATTGTCCACAGAACATACAAAACAAGTAAAACCAGATTGATCTGTAAGGTCAATCTGCACGGAGATCCAATAGTTAAAAAATGAAAACAAAACAACTTCTGATTTTAGGTGGCGTTTTTGTTTTCTTGCTACTCGTCGTCCTAATTTTTGAGAACCCATTTGGAAAGAACGAGTATGAAAAGAAGGTTGAGACAGCAACACCGTTGTTTCCCAACTTCGATAAAGAACAGGTTTCAAAAATAGAAATCACCGCCACTGGAGAAACGACAACGCTCTTAAAACAGAATGACGAATGGGTCGTTGCCTCAATGGACAACTACGCCGCGGATAGTGAAGGCCTTGCAGAGTTGTTGACCAAAGTGGGAGAATTCAAGAATACGCAGCGCGTTTCCAATAACCCTGAAAAGCAGGCGGAATTTGAGGTTGACAGCACCGGTGTCGAAGCGAAACTGATGGATGAAAACGATAAACTGTTAGTACACTTGTTCATTGGAAAAATAACCCCCGGCTTTCTGAGTAGTTACGTGCGTGCCGCGGATTCCAATGATGTTTATGTGGCACAAGGTAATCTCCAATCCGTCTTTAACAAAGGCGCGCGCACTTGGAAAGATCGGACCATTTTCGATGTTAACAAGGGCATTGTCACTGAACTTAACATCTCTTCACCAGAGGAAACGGTTGAACTGCGTCTCGATGCGGACGGGATATGGCAGATGCTCAAGCCTGAAGTCTCGGCTGTTAAAACAACCGAAGTTGACGCGCTCCTTACGACTTTCAGCGAATTGAATACAGACGACTTCGCTGAAGCACAGGACGACCTTTCTGAATACGGTTTAGATACCCCGCAATCCATTATATCCGCTGCGCTGAATGATGGCACAACAGCAACGCTGCACATTGGAAAAGAGGAGGAGGGTAAACTTTACGTCAAACGCGACGATAAGGATACCGTTTTCAGACTCTTCAAATCAAATGCGGATAGGTTAATAAAGAAATCCGATACGCTCAAGGCAGAGGCTCCTCCGCCAGAAGTTGAAATCGAATAGTGAAATTTACCAGACTAGAAAACATAGCGACACAACTATCGCATCAAAGGAGATCTAATGTGAAGAGATTTAAATTTTTGTGTTTAGGACTTAGTTTACTGCTTGCCACAATTCTCACCGGATGTGACACACAAATCGTATCACCACTGCTCCCATCGCCGGAGAGCAGAAGTATCCACGTTAACGGAAGCGGTTCGGTTACAGGTGAACCGGACATAGCAACGCTTAACTTAGGTGTGTCTGTCGAGAAAGAGACAGTCGAGGAAGCACGCGAGGCAGCCGCGAGCGCGATGACAGCGGTGATAGAATCTCTGAAAGCCAATGACATCGCTGAAAATGACATCCAAACCGAGAATTTCAGCATCTATCCCCAATACGACTATACGGATGAGGGGCGCGTACTGCGTGGTTACAGGGTGAACAATACCGTTCGCGCGAAGGTACAAGAACTCGAAAGTCTTAGCGATATAATTGACGATGCCACTGCAGCCGGTGGAGATATTGTCGTTGTAAACTCCATCCAATTCATGATTGAGGATCCCACACCTCTACAAGCGCAGGCGCGTGCCTTAGCAGTAAAGAATGCCGAAGCGAAAGCGCAAACTTTAGCGGAGGCGAGTGGCGTTACACTCGGGAAACCTCTCACAATCACGGAAACATCGTATGCTGCGGGTCCCCCGATCGCCTATGCTGAGGCTGCTGAGTTCGTTGCCGATGATGGTGCTCGCAGCTCAACCCCTATCCAAGCCGGAGAACTCACCGTTACTATCAGCATCACCGTAGTCTATGAGATTGAGTAAGGTCTTCTCAGCATTGTAGGGACAGGTTGCGAGCCTGTTCCTACTTTACTGAATTACAGGAACTTTACGCCACCCTTGTCCCTCTGTGAATTCTCGGACACTTAGGCACCAGACAACAACCCGTTTCCCTTTCATGTTATCGCGCCGCCGATAAAGGTTCAAGCGCGACGGCGTTGCACCGGAACCACGTACCGCTACCACATCCACAGGGAAACCCAAGTTGATAGGCGAGTTGGTCGGGCAGCCCCACACCCTGTGCATGCATATCGCCACCTGCGTGAAAAACAAGACTGTGACTGTCTCCTAAGAGGAGAACTGGACTCGCTCGCCACGAAGCACCGACTCCGTCCGTAACGTAAGTGAGTCGTAATTGCTCTTTCGGTAGATTCTCGCCGCCGAGCTCCTTCCAGAGATCACCAGCAATTGCAATAGTGCGAGTTTCGGTCTTTACATCACGATTAGGTATCTCTGCTGCCCACGCAGGCGTACCGATGGCTTCGGCAATCGCTTCCGCTGCCAATACACACCCCTGTCCAGACCAGTGCGTATCCTGTTTGCAGTAGATGGGACCAGCATCGGTGAACCGGTTCTGGATAAAAAGCGGCGTTAAGTCAAGCACATCCACACCGTGCTCTCGCAAAATGTCATAGAATTTTAGGTGGTATTCATCAGTCCGTGCCGTTATGGTGCCGTGCTCGGAAATCATCTCAGGATAAATCGTGGCTTTTGCCGGTATTGGAACGAAGATTAACTTGATACCTGCCCTATCCAATTGCGCCTTGAAGTCGAGGATAGCAGGCAGTGGATCGGCGAATTCAGGGTTTGATGCCCGACTGACGCGTTTCGCTGGATCCGCCCAAAATTGTCCAACGCTCAGATGACGCAGTTCGGGAGCAAAGAACAGCCACCCCTCTTTCCCAGAAACGACTGTTGTCTTTTGTGCCTCTGCTTCGGCAGCCTTTTCAGCCAACGACTGGATGAAAAGTTCCGTTTCAGCAGCGATGAAGTTAGGAAACCCCACCAGCATTAGAACAGATAATAGCATGTAGAACTCAGCATGCAAGCCCATCTTCAAGAGACGTAGATTTTTCAAGGTCATTATGGTATCTCTCCCCAATAAACATCCAGTAACCACGCGTCTTCATTTTCTAACTCCTTGCGATTGTAGCTGCCGTATTCAGTTTCAACTGCTGTCCACGGACGGAGCCGCAACTTAACTTTCTGTCCCACTTTGAAAGTAGCAGCATCTGTCCATCGATTCTCACGCATGCCCCACAAAAATACAACGAATTCCTCTGGCAGATTAGCTGCTTCGAGATTTTCAAGATGTAGCGCGATGATGCATTCGGAATACGGAACGGTTCGCGGCATCGGAGGCTCCGTCTTTACCTTGATAGTTGCGGTTATGTCTTCACTTTGATCGGTAGGTGTCGTTTGTGGCTGCTCAGCGGTTTGAACCTGTGGTATTGATAATAGTTTCCAGTTATCAGAGAAGAGTTCCCGCGTTGCGAACTGATAGACAAGAACGCGTTTCCCAGCGAGACGATCGTGTCCGCTGTTGAGTTCCTGTACAAGTGCCTGACGCGTCACATCGGCACCACCAGCGTTGATGACAATTTTATCAATCGGTCGCGCGAGTTCAGCACTGAGGTGTTCAACAAAGCCAGCGGAATCGCCCCATCCCATACCAGCAAGCGAATAGATGTTGCTGAAACTGTCTCCCAAAAATAGGATCTCTGATGCCTGCTCCGGTTGCCATAGGTTACCTGAAGGTGTCTGGACAACATGGCGTGTGACGTGCTCCTGCGGAAATAGCGACTGATCTTCCGGCAGTTTTAGCATCTTCGCGATATCCCCGATATTAGTAGTATCCGCGGGTATTTTGAGGTAGGCAAACGATGAATCTGAGGACAGTCGGATCTTTTCCTCAATAAATGCAGCTAATTGTTTCGCGACCCGTTCCATCGCTTCTGGTTTCCAGTGTGTATCCGTTTTGAGATATTGTGGATCTCGGCGGGCAGCTTCAAAGAGCAATGGGGACGGATCGTATACAAGCACGCCTTCCGACGCAAGTGCCTCAACAAACGCAGTGTAAGTGGGATTGTGTATTGGTGCGTTAGGAGCACGATAGCGTGCTGAGAACTTCTCAGGGTGAATCGTCGGTTTAACAGGTGTCGGCACAACGATAAGGGTTATGCCGCGTGCCTGCAATTGACGATTGAAATCGATAATGGCTGCAAGTGCTGTGCTTGCTGTTTTTTGGGAATCCGCACCAATTAGCGAATCTATGTCGGCACGGTAGAACAACCATCCGTCGCGTCCAAGATAGGCTTGTTCGTTACCGGTAAGGAACACCT
>JAKZUG010000243.1:0-3890 GCA_047516705.1 Candidatus Poribacteria bacterium
AGTGATGTGGAATCTGTCGCATTTTCGCCCGATGGCACAATCTTGGCGAGTGGCAGTTATGATGGTACTATTTTCTTGTGGGATATGAGGCCTTATCTACAAAATGAAACGCCATGATGCTATTACTACAGGTATCTCACACCTCGCTCAAAATGGACTCCGTGCCGGATTGTCCATTCTTGGCATCCTCATCGGCATTGCGAGCGTCCTTTGCATGATGGCTATCGGCGATGGTGCAAAACTTCTCGTCGCGGATCAAGTTGACAAACTCGGCGGTGCAAATCAGTTTCAATTCACGACCCGCTATTCAATCATTCGGCGAGGCCGACGCTTGCGAACAAAGGAGCGGTTCAATCTCGGCGATGCCCATGCCATTGAAGCGGTGTGTCCCGGGGTTCTCTACGTGCTACCGAAAAATGAAAGGTATCGGATGCTGGTTACAAGCCGTCAAGGAAGAGAGACCCGCGCATTTTTGGAAGGTGTCACCGCCGACTACGCGACCGGCATGCGGTGGCACATCCAAGAAGGCAGATTTCTCACCGAGAACGATACGGACCACGCGCTACAAGTCTGTGTGTTAGGGAGTGAAGCGGCGACGGATCTGTTTGGCGCAGATTCGCCACTCGGGCAAGAGGTGAAGGTTCGATATTACTGGCGGCAAGTGCCGGTCCGGTTTCGCGTCGTTGGTGTGATGATGCCGCGCGGGCTAAATCTTCGGTGGGGTTGGTCCTTGGATAATGCGATGGCAATCCCGTTGACGACCTATCAGGAACGCCTGACGGGGAACGACTACATTGAGCGTCTCACAGTTTTTACCGAACCAGACGCAGATATGGCACCGATTATCGCCTCAGCACGCGCAGTGCTTCTCAAGCGGCACCGGAACCAAGATGATTTTTTCCGATATTGGATTCCCACAGGGGTGCACAGTCAAGTTGCCCGTATTGAAAAAGTAATAAAAATCGCGCTGGGCAGCATTGCCGGTTTCTCTCTATTTGTCAGCGGTATCGGTATTATGAATATGTGCCTTGTCTCTGTCGGCGAGAAAACGCAGGAGATAGGGTTGCGGAAATCTGTCGGTGCGAAACGAATTGATGTCTTCTGGCAATTCTTGACAGAGTCTATCTGTCTCTGTTTTTGTGGTACACTTCTTGGAATTGCGGGCGGATGGCTCGCAGCACACGGCATGGCACGCCTCGCTGTGCGTATTGTGCCAATTGTGCCGAAGTGGCCCGTTGTGCTCTCTTTACATTGGATACTGATTTCTGTTCTCTTTTCGATTTTTATGGGTGTTGGCTTCGGAATCTATCCTGCGATGCGAGCGGCGCGAATGTCGCCAATTGATGCTCTTAGAACGGAGATATAAGCGGGACAAATTGCTTTCAAACTGTGAAATTGGAAGGCTGGAAGGTTGGAAGATTGGAAAGGGAAAGTTTTTCAGTCGTTGAATTTCAGATATCCCTTTATCAAAACCTCACCGGTACACAACTGAAAACGACATGGAAACTTATCCTCGGTTGGCAATACGCTTTCCACTTGTAGAGACACAATGAAACTTTTACAAAAATTAATGTTGCTTTGGAAACCCGTACGCAGTTTCCTTCCATGGGCACTCTTGGGTGCTATTCTTCTGGTCGCCTTCTGGATTCGCATTCAGGGCGTAGCCACCATACCGGAAGGACAATTTACTGGAAACGATCCGTATCTCTACTATTAGCAGGCACAAATCGTGTCTGAACAGGGCAGGCTGCCGGCGCGGGATATGCACCGCTGGCTCCCCCTCGGTAGGGACCTCGAGCAAACCCTAAATGCCTATTCTTATGCTATTGCTTACACGCACAAAGCAATAACGGTTCTCTTTCCCAATGTCTCTCTCTATCAAGTTTCACTGTTTTCACCTGCTGTTTGTTTTGTGTTAGGGTTGGGTGTGCTTTGCTTTTTTCTTTACCGGACCTTTGGATTGCTCTTTTCAAGCGTCGTTGGCGTGCTTTTGGCGACCCTCCCCGGTGTCGTTGAACGCAGTGCCGCTGGTTTCAGCGACAGGGACAGTTGGTGTCTCATGCTTGGCATTCTTGCCGTCACAACTTATCTCGCGTCCCTACAAGCACAACGCCCGCGCAGCCGACTTTTGTGGACGCTTGCGAGTGGTTTTACCGTCTATCTCGGTGGTGTCAGTTGGGAAGGCTTTGGCGTTTTCCTCAGCATTATCCTTTGTGTGGAACTTTGGAAATTCCTCACATCTGAAAAGGAAGAAGGACTACGATTATATGCCCTCTGGGTGTGTGTCTTCGTGCCGACGCTTTACCTTACATCGCCTGCCTATCGGAGTGGAGAGGGTTTCACAACGCATCTATTTGCCTTTGTGCTGATACCACCACTTGTCCTATTAGGGATTCGTGCCCTCCGACACGTTCTCCTGACAAAGCCTCTCCTGATAAAGGGGGCAGAGGGATACGCCTACACGCCAGAAACCTGTCTCTTGGATTAGTGCTTGCGAGTTTTGCAATTGCACTCGGATACGTTTGGATGCAATTTGACACTTTCGCCAGCACCACCGTCCCGTTACGCCAAAACCAACTGATGCAAACCGTGGGAGAACTCGACACGCCGGATTACAGATACTGGGTATTCCGATACGGCAGCCTCTTCTTCTTGGGGAGTCTGGGTTTCATCAGTGCCGGTATCCATCTCTGGAAGAACAGCGGCACGGTGTTAGCAGTGCCTATATTTTTCTTCATGCTCACCACCTTTTTTCAGGCAAGACTTGAGACGCTTTTAGGCGCGTCCGGATGCAACATCCTTTTTTTCTCATCGCTTGGATGCCTCTCCCTTATGCTTATCTTCACCGCATGGCGCCAGCGTGAGTCATCTAAACACGAACTCCTTTATGTTACGATGGCAGTCTGGTTTCTGGTGTGGGTAGCACTCTCCCGTGATGCGAAACGGTATGACTTCTTTATTGGACTTCCCATTGCATTCTTTACCGCTGACTTGATACGCCGCGTCGGCACCTATATAACTGAAAACTTCAAAAACGCACAATTCCTGAGTCCGGACTTAAGAGAACGGCTGCCGATACCTGTCATGAGAGTCGGCATCGCTATCCTTATAGTCGCTGTGCTCATGTATTGGAAACCCGCTGGGGAACACGCCAAACGCGCAACTTTTGCCGCAACCCAGATGCGCAGCGCCAGGCCCGGTGACACTCCGGCTGCAAAGGCATTTGTGTGGATGAAAGCTGAACTCACAGACACCGCTGTCGTCGCTGCAAGATGGGGGTTCGGCAGTCAACTGAACGTCCTCGGCGGAGTCAAAACTGTTATTGATCAGGATCACTACGTCCAGCACTGGATTCATCTCTTTAACAAACATGTCCGCGATGCGACTGATGCACAAGAGGTGTTAGAATTCCTGAAAACCCACGGTGCAACACATCTCATGCTAACGCAACGGCAGCCCTCGGAAGTTTTTCAGCAAGGCGAGTTGAGCGATGCGTTTGTTCCTGTCTATCCGATGGATGGCTTCGCGGAAGCGGGTGTCAAGGTGTGGCAGATTGGCTATCCGCCGGATATCCAATCGAATCCGAAATATCTCGCAACAGAACCGTAGGAGGGGTTTGTAACCCCGACACATGATTGCAAACACCATAACGCTCTGTCGCCTGTTGTTAACCTTCGTCGTTATTGCCCTATTTGGCATGCATCGGACATTGGACATCGGTTTGATTGCAACTATTGTGCTTATCTTCACGCTTGATGGCGTTGATGGGCATATTGCCCGCAGACGCAACGAAACATCAAAACTCGGCGAAGTTCTTGACACTGTCGCAGACAGAATCATCGAAAACACCTTTTGGATCTACTTTACCACAACAGGACACCTCCCGTTAT
>JAKZUG010000244.1:0-3378 GCA_047516705.1 Candidatus Poribacteria bacterium
ATCATCTCGTCTCATCAGTGTCTATCCGCCCGTCACGAAGCGTAATCAGTCGTCTCGCACCTTCCATCACCATCGGATCGTGGGTTGAGAAAATGAACGTCATGCCGGTTTCCACGTTGAGGCGACGCATCATCTCAAGCAGGTCGGCACCCGTTTTCGAGTCGAGGTTTGCAGTCGGTTCATCGGCAAGAATAATCGCCGGTTCAGAGACCATAGCACGCGCAATAGCCACGCGCTGTTGCTGTCCACCGGAAAGCTGCGTCGGTGTCCGGTCAGCAACCCCCTTTAACCCAACTGCTTCGAGCATTGCGATAACCCGTTCGTGCCGTTCCATCTTCGGTATACCCGCTAAAAGCATGATGTATTCAACGTTTTCCTCAACAGTCAGCACCGGAATCAGATTGTAAGCCTGAAAAACGAACCCGATGTTATCGCGTCGAAAGTCAGAGAGTTCATTGCCGCTCATCTCCGACAGCACCTTGCCAGCAAGCCATACTTTTCCTTCTGTAGGGTTGTCCAACCCAGAAATAATGTTGAGAAAGGTTGTTTTGCCTGAACCAGAGGGACCCACGAGTGCCGTAAATTCCCCCGATCGGATGGTTAGATCAATCCCGTTAAGCGCGTTGACGGGGATTCCATCTGCCGCATAAACCTTTGTCACACCTTCTGTAACAATGACATTTGTATTCTCATTCTGTCTCATTTTAAGTCTCTAAAAACTCCGCCGCATCGCGGCTGCCGGAGACATCTTGGCTGCGTAGCGCGCAGGATAGAGCCCGGCAATGATCGTGAAAATAAAGAGCCACACGGGATAAATAATGAACTGTTCAATCGTCATGACCGGATAGATGAACTCTTGCATTGTCACGCCCATCATTTCAATGCCGGTATAATCGATCCCCGTATGTGCCAAGAGTGCTGTCACAAGGAAACCAAGTAACGCGCCGAGTCCAATACTCACAACCGCTAAGGCACCCGCCTCAAATAAGATAACGCGCGCCATCCCGAAAGGACGGGTGCCAACGGCGCGTAACACACCAAACTCAAACATCCGTTCATACAACGACATGAAAAGCGTGTTGATAATACCAAAGATAACCACCCCAAACAACACAACTCCCATGATATACTTGCTGTACTGCATCATGCCTAACATCGCTGCCAATTGTGTCATCAGTTCTGTCCAACTTAACGCTTCGTTGCCGTACTGAGAATATGCCTCCCAAAACGGCAGTGTTGGATCCTGAGTGTACGCGATAGAAGTAAATTTAACAGCAATTTCATGGACATTATTACCGATGGCAAGCATCTCTTGCGCTTTCTCAATCCGAACGAATGCCATCCCGCTGTTTATCCCTTCGTCAGCGAAGTTATAAATACCGGAAACTCGAAACATCTCTTGAGAGAGATCTCCGCTTTCGGATTGTGCCACCGTCACGACCACTCGGTCCTCAAGCCCAATTTCTAAGATTTCGGCGAGTTTGGCACCGATGACAATATCGCGGCTATTATCTCCTTCAAAATAGACACCTTCCGTTATCGCATCATCGATCTGGGACAAGAATTTCTCTGACAGCGGATGGATCCCCACGAGGCTAATTGCGCTGACATTCGCTGGTGACGTTATCATGCCGGAAGCGAGCGTTCTTTGTGTCCAATGCTTAACGCTATCTTCCTTCTCTAAATTCTCGGTTACCTCGTCGAGTGCCTCAATCGTTAATGAGACTTCTTGTTCGTCTCGAAAGCCTTCCCGATGAATCTGCGCGTCGCCGAGGAAAGATCCAGTCGCTGTCCGAATCATATTCTCCTTCATCCCTATCATGAACGCATCAACAAAAATCAGGGCAGTCAGACCGATACCGATTGCTGTTGCGGCAATGATCGTGCGGCGTTTATTCCGAAAGATATTTCGCCAAGCGAGTTTAGTTAAAATCAACCACATTTTTCTAATTTTCCTTGCGGTTCGGTTAGGTAGGTTGAAGGTTGAGAGTGCCCTCCCGTAGATCCGCTTTCCACTTCGTTCCAAGCTGCGCGCTTTTTTGAAAAAAGGATTGTGATATACCTAATGCTTCTTTGCTGGCGGCTGATAGCCATATTAATGTGTCCGCATTGCCTTTGCGGGCAGAATCCGAGCAGCTTTTATCGCTGGAAACAGACTCACTATCGTTGCTGATAGCATAACGGTGATAGCGGGAATAATGAGGCTTCGGGTGTTGACTTCGGCGTACATCGTACTAAATTTGATACCACCATAGGTAAATTCTTCAGGATATGTGATGCCATATATGGATAGTAGGTAATTAATCAAAGTCCCGAGGAGTGCGCCAACACAGATACTACCGATAGCGATGACGACCACTTCGCAGATGACCAACCAGAAAATTTGCGTTGGTTTGGTCCCGACCGCTCTCAGCACCCCATATTCACGTGTCCGTTCCAGCACCGACATCAGCACCGTATTGAGCACACCGATAGCGACAATCAGCATAATCACCAAGCGACCAATCGCATCTCCTTGTTGATCCGTTTGCATGGCGCGATAGAAGGCTTTGGCGACCACCTGCCACGGCGCAACATCAAGCGTCGAGTCATTAAGACGCGCCTCGATTGCGTTCGTAATCTTGCCAGCCTGATTGATGTTTGAAACAATCACAACAATTTCGTGGACGCGTCCGTCAAGCACAAATAATTCCTGAGCATCTTCAATGTGCAGATAACACGCTGTCCGATCTGTTACGTCGTCGCCGCTCTCTGCAATACCAACAATCTTATACATATCATTCGCAAGCGAACCGTCGGCACCCTGTGAAAAAATCACAATCTCGCTACCAATCGTCCCAGAAATAATCTTCGCCAAGCCTTTCCCAATAACCGCTTCATGCGAAGCCGTCTCCGCTAACACGTTGCCTTCAACCACTTTCTTATCAAATTGCGTCGCCTCGGTCTCTCGTGCCACATCAATCCCGATGACTTGCACACCGGTACTCTTTTCACCGACAGAACCGAGACCTGCCGCGTACACGCGTGGTGTCCACGCTTCCACCCCTGCAGTACTCCGAATGACCTCACCGACAGCAGAAGCGTTGTCGATCGTTTTGTAGAGAGACGGCTTATCAAGATAACCGACTCGATGTATCTGAATGTGCCCGATACGGTTTCGCGTGAACATCTCAATTATATTCCCATACGCGCCGTCGGACCAGCCGATGAATACCGATGAGAGTGTAAACCCGACAATCATTGCGAGAGCGGTCAGGATTGTCCGCCGCTTTTGGCGGAAGATATTACGAAACGCAATTTTAAGTATCATATAGTAGTAGGCACGCGCCGCGTGCCGTAACCCGCGCGCCGTAACCTATTGCCTTTTCTGAAGGTTTC
>JAKZUG010000245.1:0-4402 GCA_047516705.1 Candidatus Poribacteria bacterium
ATCTCGGACCACTCCGTGAGTACCCCCGTCGACATTACGCATGGCAGGGCAAGCATTCACCAGGTGTCGGACAGCATGGAGAAGAGATGGTTACCGCGCTCTTTTCAGGTCGAATTCAACTCCGTTCTCTTGACGAGCAGATCCCGAAATGGCTACAGCAGTTGGATTTGATCGACTCCTATCGTCTCAATCCTATCCCAAATACAGAGAAAAATTACGAATTCCTCGTCAGAGAGTATAAGGGTGGTCCTGAAGTCCGACTCACCGATGTCGGTTTTGGTGTTTCACAGGTACTACCGGTGTTAGTGCTCTGTTATTACGTCCCTGAAGGAAGCATCCTCATCCTTGAACAACCTGAGGCACACCTTCATCCGAAAGTACAGTCGGACTTGGCGGATCTTCTCGTTGAGGTTATAAAAGAGCGACAGTTGCAGATTATCCTTGAAAGCCACAGTGAGCATCTACTTATACGGTTAATGCGACGCATCGCTGAGGAACAGATTTCGGCAGACGACACTGCCTTCTATTTTTGCGAAATGAACGAGGGAACATCCGAAATTGAGCGGCTCAACGTAGATGATTACGGAAACATCACGAATTGGCCACAAAACTTCTTTGGTGATGAGATGGGCGACTTGGCAGCAAAGACTATAGCAGAGATGAAACGTAAGAAAGCCAGCAAATTATGAAAGTTATTGTAGATACAAATGTCCCGCTGGTTGCCAATGGAAGAGCAGACCAGGCATCTGAAGATTGCGTCGAAACTTGTATTGACATACTGATGCAGATTACTGGAGGTAACGTAAAATTAGTGTTGGATGATCAGCGGCGAATCATCGGAGAATATCGGAATAAGTTGAATCCGGGAGGTTTTCCCGGTGTTGGAGACGCTTTCCTCAAGTGGGCGGAGATAAATTGGGTAAACCCACAACAATGCGACTTGGTTTCCATTACGCCTATTGATGATTTAGAAACTGATTTTCAAGAGTTCCCGACAGACCCCGCACTAACGGACTTTGATCCGGATGATAGAAAATTAATCGCTGTCGCACTCGCACACTCAGAAAAACCGCCAATTCTGCAAGCGGTGGATAGTGAGTGGTGGAACTACCGCGACGCACTTCGTCAAAATGGTGTCACAATTGATTTCATCTGTGAAGATGATATTCGTTTGATTTCAGATTCATAACTCCTTACCGACCACCGAACGGACAAATCAACAATAGATTTGACCGAGAAAAACATAGGAAGGGTAGCATGATCTACGAAATAAGAACCTACAACTTGAAACTTGGGCAACTCCAAGAGTACTGGAAACGCTTCAGCGAAAAACTACCCGGTCGTCAGGAGTTCTCGAAACTCGGCGGACACTGGTACACCGAAGTGGGACCGTTGAATCAGATGGTCGCTATTTGGCCCTACGAAAGTCTCGAACAGCGGGCAGAAATCCGACGCGCTGCGGAAGCCGAACCAAATCCGGTATGGCCCCCCGATACAAGTGATATCATCGTATCAATGGTATCCGAGATTTATCTACCGGCTCCTTTTATGGAACCCTTAGACGAAAAAGACATCGGACCACTGTATGAAATGCGTCTGTACACCTATCCCGCTGAAGGCATGCCACAAGTTTTAGAGGCGTGGGGTGCGGTTATCCCCGAGCGCGTGAAACTCTCACCACTGGCAGGCTGCTGGTACTCAGAATACGGGGGTGTCAACAATTTCATCCATCTCTGGGCGTATAAGAGTTTTGAAGAACGCCAACGGGTACGCGCGGAATCGCGAGAGAAGGATGTCTGGCCCCCCAAAGGCTCAGTCCGGCCTATCACGCAGGAGAGCAAACTTCTCCTACCTGCTCCTTTTTCACCGATGCAGTAGTTTAACCTCCGCAACAATACAGCCCTCCGAGTCGCTGGCGAGGTTTCCAACCTCGCCTATCCAGAACTTTATCCTAAAATTAGTAGGTGCGGTTTTGCGGCGTACGCGCCCAAATGCGATCTGCATTCCTAATCGCACCGGTGCTGTTCAAAAGACTGTTTCTCTTGGTTTCCCTGTAAGGACGACATGTGTTAATTATCTGAATCACGGATTGACGCAGATGACACGGATGACGCGGATAAGAGAGCGGTCATTATTTGCATAGCTAATTTTATTCGAGTGGAGCGATGTGTTTGAGACTTGAATCACAGGTTGACGCGGGTGTTACCAATAAAGGGGGATTACGGAATGAACAAAGATATATTTGATGGCTTCATAGTCAATATATTTTTCGATGAGGACGGTGATTATCTCGCACACCTCGTTGAACTCCCTAACGTCTCGGCTTTCGGAGCGACACCTGCCAAGGCGTTAAGTGAATTGAAAACAGCATGGAAACTAATGAAAGAATGTTACCAAAAGGACGGTGAACCCATTCCAAAAGCACCTTCACGGAATGGGTACGAGGGACCGTTCAACATCCCTGTTGATGCGCAGCTTTATCATGCTTTGGCAGACGAAGCGGCGAAAGCGGGAGTGAGCCTTTACACACTCGTGACGCAAAAGTTGTCGAAAACAACAGTACTCAATACAAAGAACATAAGAGGAACATAATGTCTCAAGAGAAGACCCACGACCTATACAAATTCATGCAGCAGCTAACTAACGAAATGGCTGAAGAATATGACCGTATTCAAATGCGGGCAACCGAAGATCAGGGAAACGCTGGAGACCAAGGCGAGGAAAACTGGGCGGAACTATTGCGTGGATGGCTTCCTCGCACCTATGAAGTCGTTACAAGAGGGAGAATCATCAGCCAGGATGGTCGCACAAGCCCACAAGTTGATGTCTTAGTTCTAAAGGATGTATATCCTGAAAAACTACTCAACAAAAAACTGTATCTCGCAGCAGGTGTCGCCGCAGCGTTTGAATGCAAGACTACGCTGAAGGCAAAGCATATTGATGAAGCTGTGAAGACCTGTGCAGAAATCAAAAACTTATATCCAGTTCGGGAAGGAACTCCCTACAAGGAATTACACGCGCCTATTGTTTATGGATTGTTAGCGCATTCCCATTCTTGGAAAACTCCTAACTCAACACCTGAGACTAATATTAAACAAAAGTTATTGGAGTCTGATAAATTGCGCGTCTCACATCCTCGCGAATGCCTTGATTTACTTTGTGTTGCTGACCTTGGCACTTGGATCTCGTCTAAGATAACATTTGTTGGTCCCCGAGTGATTCGCGACTATGAATCGACACCCTTTTCAGTGTGTGGTCCAGAGGGTGCAGCATTAAGTATGCATATTGGATATACCCCTTCTTCAACTCACCAAGTTCAACATTTCACTCCTATTGGAACCCTCATTTCCTATCTTACAGAACAACTCGCGTGGGAAGATCAAACGTTGCGAGATCTTGCTGACTATTACCGTCTTACAGGCATTTCAGGTAGTGGCGGTGGAGATTTTCGGCACTGGTCAAGTTCAATTTACAGTGAAAGCGTTCGTCCGCGTGCTGAGACTGGTCCTCTGCTATCTGGTCTGGCATCAATTTGGAATGAATGGAGTTCAATTTTCTAATGAAAGATAATGCATTACGTGATACAAAATGCCAAGACCTTGTCCTTAATATGTTGCTTAAATTTTGGTATAAGTATGTATAGAAAAATACAAGAATTTATTGTCTACCTACTGTTAGGTTTGCTACTATCAATAGTAGTTTCTTCGTCTTTTGGACAGCAGAATCAAAACACGCAAGAACAGGAAATTGAAATACTCAAAAAACTGGTTTTGGGACTACAAAAGCAGCTTCAGACAGTGGAAAACGTTGAGAAGATGGAGCTGGCAGCGAAACTCGCTGAAGCACAAGCAAAACTTATTAATACAGAATTTGGTAAATTGAAATTGGAATTGAAAGATTCTAATGAAAAATGGCTTTTGGGGTGGATAGGATTTTTGGGTGTTATGTTTGCTGTTTTTGGAGTGGCTTTGTGGTTTTTTGTTAAGTCATTGATAGAAAACAGAGTTGAAAAGAGGTTAAACGGATTTAAGGAATCTGTAGATAAGGTAAGCATACTGGAAGGGCAATTAAAGGTATTAAAAAAAGAACATGCCGTTTCTGTGTTAGAAAATTTTGTTGATTATCGCTTTACAACTAAACATTCTCAGCCCGAACAAATCAAGGCACTTGAAGATGAAATCCTTTTAGATGTATTTTGTGATAAAACACGCCTTTTTCCAGTTAGATTTAATGCAGCAAATGTTTTGAGTATAAGGGAATCTCCACTATTAGTGTCTCCCGTACTAGTGCTGTATCAAGTTTGACTTTGTGATAATGTTTGTTGACTTTTAGGATTATTATGTGATATACTCTCAATAGAATCTGAGTTTCATTTCTGAGAGGCACGTGATGAAAAAACATG
>JAKZUG010000246.1:0-11843 GCA_047516705.1 Candidatus Poribacteria bacterium
AGTTGTTGGGTTTCGCTATCTCTATTTATAGGAAACGGTCATGTACAAGCAGAATGCTCTGTATAAACTGGCGGTGCTTGTTCTTTTACCGCTCTACCCAACCTACATTTAGGTTTAGATTTTATTATCGAACTCACGTTAATAATAGCATGATCCACGAAATAATTCAAGATAAAAGCAATACTGTTCAAAGGTAGCAACTTGGGTTATTATAACGCAAGTTGCCACCCTTTACAGACATAGCACCCCTCCGGGGTGCGTTTGCTTGAATATACCGTTTTCTATTCTCACTGCGAATCAATATCACCCCTCCGGGGTGGGGAAAGTGCCCGAAAACCTTATTGAAACGCCCAAAATTTGTTAGTAGCAACCTGGGTTATTATAGTAAATCCCACAAAATTATACACTCAAAATTTGGCGGGGTTTCCCAACTCCGCCAGCGAGGATGGTGTTTTGTGTATTCTAAAGTGTCCACGTATTTTCGGGCTTTACTATTAAGTGATTTAAGGAAATACTAAAGGAAATACTAAATAGCTGTAATAAAATTTAGACTTGACAGTGAAAATATGTTGGTATATACTTAATAATGTGCTAAACTTGATGCTATACACTGTCTGGGATATGAAACAACTGTTGAAGTCTTCACTAAATAACGACCTTAGTAATAGCAAAATACATTATCATGGCAAAGAAAAAGGGGCGCCACACCACAAATGTGGCACGGAAGCGCGAAAAACGGAATCGCGACCGGAAATTCAAACAAAAGCAGCTTGCACTTGAGAAGCAACGTAGAATCCCACATGAAAAATCGGAAGAAGAACATCTACACGCCTGCATCTCGCAGAGCCGAGAACTGCTTGATGAACCTGAGTTTGAGGACGTATATTTCGACCCGATACTGATGCACAAACGGGTGATGGAAGTACTTGAACACGATGAAACAGAGTATACAGACGCACCTATGGATATATCGGAACATCTTCTTGAGCCTGAAGAAGACTCAATCTATCCTACAAATGTAAATGTAGATGAAGCACTCATAAATGAGGATCAACCAGTCATAGTGCCAGAAGTAGAAGAAGCGTGCGATCATTTTCGCTTAGAGGTGCTCCCGCATCTGGTTACACCAGATTTCATGCAAAAATTAACACAAGCACTTACAGCATGTGAAACACGCCTCAAGTTCACTGGCAACCGAGAACTCGCTGAGGTTGCTTTTGTTACCCGTTCGCTTTTTGAAGCAGCACCACCGGAGATACTGGCGTTTCACCCAATGATTCAAACCATCGGTATCGAAACGTTACGGACACTCGTGGAAGAAATAGACGTAATTATTGACGGTCGTGAAGATGTCAAAGAGATTCTTTCGGATGTTCTGGCACAAGAAGATTCGGAAACATATCAATCTCAACCTATGTCCGTCTTTTCAAATACAGGTTTAGACGAGGAGATCCCAAAAAACGATGAGATTGAATCTGATCCCGTCGAATCGGTTTCTCTCTATACGGAAGCGATAGATGCAGAAGAAGCCGTTATTGAAGACAGTTTACCTACTCCTGACAGTTTACCTACTCCTATAGAGGCAGAAAAGGATCTGCCTGCGGCATCTGTTCAACCTTTTGAGCCAGAACCGGTTGTCCTTCAGGAAGCAATTCTGTCAGAAGCAGCACCGTCTCCACCAACATTGTCCCCTGACGAACTTCCGGCATGCGCGCTCTATAAAAATTTCAACGGTTTAGCTATAAAAGAGAACTTTGAGGTGTCAACAGATGGCGTGTCTGTACAGGAAGGGCTTGCCAACTACGTTTTGGTGAACGAGAACGAAGAACAGATTGAATTTGCTGACGTGGAGAATGAACGGTACATCGCAGTCACCGAAGATAGACTACAATTACATGCCCGTTCAGAAGCAGAACTTATTATCGCAATGGCAGAAGTAGAAGCGCGCTGTACATCTGCAGTCATGTACCTCGCCAAAACGGTCGAAGAAAGGGGGTAAAATTATGCCAAGAAGTAAAAGCGGACAAGTCCGGCGCCGGACACAAATCCGTCAACGCCAACTACGACGGCTGAAAAGACAGAAAGCGGCATTGAAAGAACTTTTGCAGAATCGCGAAGCTTAATAGGCACACCCCGTGTTGCGGCGGGTTTCTATGCCCGCCTACGTTGCTATTAACGTTCCGTGTCTCCTACCTTCTCAAAATGTACAAACTCCGAAGTTTGCAAGCGCACGGAGTCCCCACCATTTTCCTCAACATATCCCATCCTGAGTAGCGTAATCACCTCATGAGAGGTAGGAATATTCAAAAGTTGGCGGATATGCTCACGATCCGCCGCGCGTTCAAGCGGCGGACTTACAAACTGCACACCGATTTTCAGGGCAGTCGCAGCGAGGAGCATGTTTTGGATCAACATCCCCATGCTCAACCACATCCACCGAGTTCCGCCTGCACCAGGTGGATACCTTTTGCAATTCATTGTCACCAACATGAGCAACGGTGCCTCGCGCACTTGTGCAGCAATTTCTTTGGCAGGCAGTTTACCCGCGCCTAAATGCCCCAAAAGCGTGAAAGACTTCGCATTTTTTAACAACCCTTGCAATAACTTTTCAGGCGCATCCTGAAGCGGTTTCGGTAGCGTGACGTGTTCTGCCAGCAGAACACCGTCGCCGTGTTCCTGCCATTCCGCTTCTGTAAGACGCATCCAACGACTGTTGTCATCCAGAAACTTGGCATCCTTGAATTGCTCAACGACAGCGCGCTCTGTGGCATCGGCGAGTGCTATTTTGCCTTCCGTTTCCTGAATGAGCACAAGTTCCCAAGGTTGAACATTGAATGGTGAAGGTGCCCATCGCGCCGCTTCAATGAGTTTCTCAAGGTCATCAGTATCTATTGCGCGTTCCTGAAACGTTCCGCGATGGCTTCGGCGCTGTGTTATTGCATCAAAAACACTGACTTCTCCCACACCTAAAGGGGTGGGGTTCTTTGATTCTTGCTTCATCATCCAACGCCTCCCATTGTGGAGGTCTTACTCAGACTCCACAAGCGTTTATTCTCTCCGTTTGCCCAACGGCGAGCAGTCTTAAGTTCTTAGCAGCGTTGACATCACGATCTTCTGTGAAACCACAACTCTGACAGTGATATTCTCGTTCTGCTAATGATAACTCTTTCTTCTTGTTTCCACAACTACTACACGTTTTACTTGACGCAAAGAACTGCGGTCCTTCTACAACAGATATACCTAACACTTCTGCCTTAGACTTAAGTTTAGACAGAAACCCGCCTAACGCACTATCTGATAACGCTTTCGCTAAGTTACGGTTCTTAAGCATATTTGTTATCTTTAACGTCTCAATACCAATAGCACTCGCATTTCTAACAATCTCTGTAGTAGCTTTATGATGAGCATCTGTTCTAATACAAGCAATCTTATAGTGGATACGTTCTAACTTACGCTTCTGCTTAAACCAGTTATTAGATAGATACTCTTTCTTACTTAATCTACGTTGTTCTCTCTTGAGTTTCCGTTCATAACGTTTCAACGGTCTAGGGTTAGGATACTGTTTACCGTTATCAAGTGTCGCTAAAGAGTTTATGCCTACATCTATACCAACGACAGGGAGCCCACGTGTGTCTCGTGGGACATTCGGCGTTCCTGTGTCTAATGTTATAGATACAAACCAACGATGTGCACGCCTCGATATTGTAACCTTGACAATCTCGCCTTCAAACCTCAATCGCTCAAACATACGAACCCAACCAATCTTAGGCAATCTTATACGATTACCCTTTATTGTGACTGATTCAGGATCCGTACTATAAGATTGACCATGACTATGCTTCTTATACTTCGGAAAATCGTTCTGACCCTTACGCCAACGAGATATAGCATCACCAAGATTCTTAATACCAAACAACGCAGCACGCTGATCCATATCTCTTGACCATTCTATTTCTCGCTTGAAAATATTAAACCTTTTATTAAGTTCTTTCCAATGACAATGTTCATGCTTAAAAGCTGATAACGCATAATTATACGCAAATCTCACATATCCACACTGCTGACTAAACCATGAACGATGATTGTCATCAACATCTAACGCTATCTTATGAGATACAATCGCCACCAGAAACACCTCACTCTAAACCCTAATTATAACATACTATACAATCACATCAAATACTTATTGTTGTCAATACACCTAACACATACTCACAAACAAAACACTCAGCCCCACAGCTAAAGCAGTGGGATTGTTTAATAAGTCCCTTCATAAATTCGTAAGACTCCGATGGCGTTCTAAGATTTCCGTCGATGAGGCGGTGCCGGTCGTACCGATTTTGGTGACAGTAATTGAAGCCACCAGATTTCCAATATAAGCAGCTTCAACAGCAGCATCAACGCCAAGACTACAGAGTGTCGCCACAAGCCCTGCCGAGACGCTGTCTCCCGCCCCGACCGGATCAATCTCATCACTACTTGAGATACCGGGAATGTGCGTGAACTCACCCTTATAGTAGACAAGAATACCGCTTTCACCGAGGGTGATGTACACGGTATTTTGGGTCTGTTCTGCGAGGGCAACGGCGCACTGCTTTGCCTCTTCAATGTCAATTTCCTGTCCACTCCATTCTGGCTGGACAGCGCGTTTCGCCTCAAACCGGTTCGGTTTAATGATGACGTTTTTATATTTATCAATCCGCGTACGTGAGTCGGCAAAAAAGATAATTTCAGGAAATGCCAACGCTAATTCACACAATTCCTCTCTCACCTGGTTGGTGACAACACCTAAGTTTTCAAGCGGCATCTGATCACCAACGATGATACCGTCAACAACCGGAATACACGCTTGGAGCGCGTCAATAACCGACGCTTCAACTTCCGTCTTCATTGCGGATTGGTTCTCAATATCAAACCGCGGTCCCTCCGTTTCGACCCCTTCATATCCACGGTGAATCGGTTTAAGGTAGGTAGGTGTCACCCAATTTGGCACCTGTACCATAAAATCAGTCAGGCATCCACTTGCCTGTAGACAATTGAGCAGTGTCCCCCCAAAACCATCTTCGCCGATAACGCCTAACGTATAGACTGTACCTACACCTAATGCTTTCAGGTTATTTGTGACGGTCCCTGCTGCGCCGGGGCTATAGCGTTGTTCAACAACGGGATTCGTGTGCCACGGCGTTTCCAACGACAGCGTCGAGCGTGTCTTGTCAATGTACCAGTAGGCATCCAGGTAAAAATCTCCAATGACAAGAATTTGCTGGTCGCGAAAATGATCGAGAATTGTCTTCAGGCGCGCGTCGCTAATCAAGGTGTTCCTCCGATGTTTCAAAATAGTTCGCAATGCCGACAATCATTATAGCATATCAACCTTTTTTACGGAAATACCAATTTCTCCAAGGGCCCTATACACACCGTAGGGCTATTTAGTTTTGGGATTTTTAGCCGTTTTTCTGGGCAGATCGCGAGCACAGCTCGCTCCTACAGGGATATGTCGCGATACGGAGATCCCTCCTAAAAAAGAACTAAATGACCCTATACACACCCTTTCCGAATTTGCAATATCACCGTAGATGTGGTAAAATATAAGGAGTCCAAAAACTCAAAATATGATATGTTAGGAGAAAATCTATGTACAAAATCGGTCTCATCCCTGGCGATGGAATCGGCCCCGAAGTGACGCGTGAAGCGATGAAGGTCTTCGGGGCAGCAGCTGCACAAGCAGGCATCCAATACGAAACAGTCGAATACGATATCGGCGGTGACCGGTACCTTGCAACCGGTGAGGTACTACCGGATTCCGTATTAGAAGAACTCCGAGGATTTGATGCTATCTACCTCGGTGCGATTGGACACCCCGACGTTAAACCCGGCATTTTAGAGAAAGGTATCCTGCTAAAGATACGGTTTGAACTTGATCTCTATATCAACCTACGTCCTGTCAAACTCTACCCGGGCGTACCGACCCCGCTGAAAGACAAAGGCCCCGAAGAAATTGATTTTATCATCGTTCGCGAAAATACCGAAGGCTTATACGCAGGCATCGGTGGCTTCTTGAAACGTGGCACGCGCGATGAAGTTGCCATTCAGGAGATGATTAACACCTACAAAGGTGTGGAACGCTGTGTCCGTTATGCTTACGAACTCACCCAAAAGCGGAACAAGGAAAATACCTTGACACTTTGCGATAAAGCAAACGTCCTCACCTATGCACACGACCTCTGGCGACGCGTTTTTGACGAGGTCGGTGAAGACTACCCTGACATCAAAAAAGAATACGCATTCGTCGATGCGACAACGATGTGGATGGTGAAAAATCCAGAGTGGTTCGATGTCATTGTGACATGTAATATGTTCGGTGACATTATCACCGATCTCGGTGCGATGATTCAAGGCGGTATGGGAGTCGCAGCATCGGGCAATCTGAATCCTGAGAGCGTCGCCATGTTTGAACCGATTCACGGGTCTGCCCCTCGTTATACTGGCAAAAACCAGATTAACCCCATAGCAGCGATCAGCGCGGCAGGAATGATGCTCGATCACCTCGGTCATGAAGACGCAGCGACAAAGGTGGAAACATCTATCAGCGATCTGCTCGCAAGCGGGAAAATCAAAGATCTCGGTGCCGGACGTATGGGTTATACGACTGAAGAGGTCGGTGATCTCATCACAGAAGGATTGTAAATATTCACAGGCAGGCGTACTTTTCAAAGCGCGTACTCTGAAAGAACATACCTATAAGAAACGTTTAGAGCGTTGCAATCTCAGGCGCGACGTGCCGTAAAGTTAATCCGGTCTGAGTAGCGGTTCCACCGGCTGGAGGTGTACATATCGTAAACACTCAATGGTATGTAGCCAGCCGCTTTGAGTAGGTCATTGACAGTGGACACTTCAAAGATTCGCTGCTGGTGAACCTCCTCATAGCGTCGAAACAATTCACCTTCACGGATAAAAAAAGTCAACACGGTGCGGCACATCTTGGAATGAGAGAGGTAGTTATTTTTCCAGATGTAGGTATAGTCCTCATGGTTTGCGGCGAACGTTTTGTTGTGAAAATGTTCAACGATGTTCCGTTCTGTCGTCACATCGAAGATAAATAATCCGTCGGGTTCGAGATGCTCAGCAACGCATTGAAAAACATTGCTTAACTCGGTTTCATCGTAAGCATAGTTAATGCTATCATAGGTGCAGAGGACTGCGTCAAACCGCTGGTTCAACTGAAAATCACGCATATCGCCGTAATGCAATTCAATGTCCAGTTCGTGTGCTGTCGCTTTTTCCTTGGCGATGTCTAACATACCGATTGCCCGGTCCACACCGGTCATCTCATAGCCTTTCAATGCGAGTTGTATAGTCAAGGTACAAGTGCCGCATGCTAAATCGAGGACGCGACGGGGTTTACAATCATATTTTTCAAAAAGAGACTCAATGTAGTGTGTCCAGCGCGTATAATTGACGTTTGTCATTATCCGATCATAGGCGTAGGCAAATTTTTCATAAGGGGAAGTCAGATGTATCTGCATTGTCTAAGTGTCGCTTGCAAATTGATAATGCAAGTCACTCGGTCCCTCCTTTAACTCCGACAGAGGCATTCATCATCCGTAGGAGCGTGTTAATTTCATTAGCGTCCCAAACTTGATCATCGTTTGCTTCAATCGCATATCTGCCAACGGCTCTAATTTTACGGAGGCTAATTTTCCCTGTGAGGAAACTGAATGGCAGCTGCATACCAGTGGTTTTGACCCTGTCAAACGTCGTCTCGATGTTATACCGTTCAACGCCTTCAGGTGCTTGTCGAATGAGTACGTCCTTCACCATATCTGCGCCGAAACCGAATAATTCTTTGATGATAAACCATTGTAAAACTGCAAGGCATACTGTCAGGATTAAGAGGACTGTCAAACCTTTGACGACGTACTGCCTCCACCTCCTGTTCTGAACGTTCATGTTCAATTCACCTCTGGGTCGGATTCCATATTTGTCCTTATACTACCAGTTTACACAGACATTGTCAATTAGATTTTCCCAACATCAGCGAGATTAGAAATCTCACCAGCGAAATAAACAGGTCGATAGAAAAAATGAAAATAGGTATTGTAGGCAGACCACAGGTCGGAAAAACGATAGTGTTTAACACTTTAGCGCAATCTAATGCAGAAGTTGGGGGCTACACGAGCCGCGGACAAATCAACCTCAGTACTGCGAATGTCCCAGACGAGCGTCTGGCACGTTTGGCAGAGATCTTTGAATCCCCCAAAATAACACCCGCTACAATTGATTATGTAGATGTCGCCGGGGTGACCAAATCGGATATAGAACAGGCGGAATTAGATTCTGGGATGCTTTCGGAGCTCCGCACCGTCGATGCTCTTGCACATGTCGTTAGGCTTTTTGAGGACGAATCGGTTCCACACGTTGATGGCAGCGTTGACGGAGAACGCGATATTGAAAGCATCTCTCTTGAGTTCGCGTTGGCAGATCTGCAAATTGTTGAAGGTAGACTTAGCCGATTACGTAAGCAATTTCAAAACCAAAAACTCCCCGAACAACAAAACGAGATTCGGCTTTTAGAAGAGTGTCAGCAGACCTTAGAAAGCGGAAAACCGCTCCGTGCGCTTGACCTATCTGCCAATGAAGAAAAGTTGATACGCGGCTACGGGTTTTTGACGCAGAAACCGTTGTTGCTGGTCTGCAATATCGGTGAAACGCAACTTGAAGCGGCAGATGAAATTCTCAAACACTTCGCTAAATACGAAGCAGAACCGCAAACAGCCGTTATTGTTCTCGCCGCGCAATTAGAGATGGAACTCTCACAACTTGATGAAACCGATACTGAGATTTTCATGGAAGAGATGGGGTTGCACAAGTCCGCTTTAGAGCGATTTATTCAGACCTCGTATAGGCTGTTAGGGCTGCTCACATTCTTTACAACCGGGCCAGTCGAAACACGGGCATGGACACTGCAGAAGGGACAAACCGCTGTTGACGCTGCAGGTCGCATCCATACCGATTTCGCGAATGCTTTCATCCGTTCAGAGACGATCAACTGGGAAGACTTAGTAACATGTGGCAGTTACCCACAATCGCGAAGCAAAGGCTTACTGAGAGCAGAGGGCAAAACGTATCAGGTCCAAGAGGGTGATGTCCTACTCATTTTAGCGAACCCAACGAACTAAACATCTCATCTCGCAAACCCGCGATCGCGTCCATCATCTGATTGCCCATCTGCTGATACTTTTCGCGCCTCGTCTCAAATTCTCTAGTGATAAGTTCAAGGGGTTCACCAAATATAACAGTTAGCTTTGCGCGGCGGAGCCGTTTGCGGTTGCGCGGCAATATCCGTTCAGCACCACTATGAAACACTGGAATCGTCGGCACACCGGCTCGGTCCGCAATAAAACATGCCCCGTCATGTGCCTTACCTAACGTGCCATCAACACTACGGGTCCCTTCTGGAAACATCAGTACAGCGTTGCCGTCTTGCAAAAGTGAGATAGTCTTTCGCAATGCCCCCAAGTCCGGCGCGCCTCTATTGACAGGGTAGGCATTATAAATTGAAATGAGTTTCCCTAAACCCGGGATGTCAAATGCGTTACTTCGTGCCATGAAATGAATTTCACGACTTGCGGCGGAACCGACAATTACAGGGTCAAGGAAACTGACGTGATTTGACACGAATAACACACCACCTTCCTTCGGAATGTGGTGAATACCTCGTGCTTCAAGGTGCCCCACGATTTTACAAAACATGTTTGCGAGCCGATGGCCCCATCGGTAGATCGGACGCGGTGTCCAGAATTGATTGTTGGTATACCACATAATTTCACTTTGAACCGATTTCGTCTTTACACACTTGCGCTATAATAAAATCAGCCACTTCATTAATCGTTTTATCGGTTGTATCGACGATAATTGCATCATCAGCGGTACGGAGCGGACTGTGTGCTCGCGTTTTATCCTTCTCATCACGATCACTCATCTCAGCTTCAACTGCCGCTAAAGTCATATCTACGTTTTGTCTTTGGAGCTCAGCGAGTCTCCGCTTCGCACGTTCTGTCACAGAAGCATCGAGATAGAATTTAAAATCGGCATTTGGAAAAACAATAGTCGTTAAATCTCTGCCTTCAGCGATGATACTGCCCTCTCCACCGATACGCTGTTGATGCTTGACAATCTCATGGCGGATCTCTGGTATTTTAGCAACATCCGCAACGCGTCTATTAACTGCCAGCGTGCGGATCAGAACAGAAACATCTTCGGCATTGAGCAAAACTGTTTTGCCGTTATCGGCGAATTCAATATGACACGCTCTCACCTGCTCAAGCAGTTCAGGACTATCCGCTGCAAGTCTACCCCGTATCGCCAACACAGTCACTGCCCGGTACATAGCACCGGAATCGAGATAAAGTAGTCCGAGTTTTTCAGCGACGCGACGCGCGACCGTGCTTTTCCCAGACCCGGCAGGTCCGTCTATCGCAATCGTTACCTGAGATCCAATCTTTTTCATGAGCCTCCCAATTTTTCTCTCTGCTTTTTGACTGTAGCTTGTGCTTCCAGAAGTAAGCGTTCAATCTCAACAAGGTTATCAGTCTGAAGCAAGGTTTTGAATTCTGTTAAGTTGGCAATGATGTCGCCAACCAAGGACACAAGGACATCGCTGTTCTGTGTGAAAATGCTGGTCCACAAGTCCGGTGAACCCGCGGCAATACGAGTGGAATCCCGAAAACCGGTCGCTGTAAAATCCAACGCCTTGCCATCTGCGGTTTCTACATTCGCAACCGTATTGGTGAGAATACTCGCAATAAGATGAGGGAGATGACTTGCGGCACCGATGAGTAGGTCATGGGTTTTAGGGGAAAGGAGATGCGGTACCGCCCCAACAAATTCCCAGAGACTTTTAATCAGCGTTAAGGCATCCGCGTCGGTGTTTGGGGTCGGTGTTAAAATACAGGTTGCTTTTTCAAAGAGCGTTGCCCGCGCGGCTCCGACACCGGTCTCATGAGAACCCGCCATTGGGTGTCCACCAACAAAAGAGAGGGCATCCGTCCTCTGTTCCTGTAGCTGCGTTTCGACCGTCTCAACCAGCGTTGACTTCGTGCTACCCACATCGGTCAGTATGATCCGGTGGTGCCGCGTGTCAACAAATTCAGTGACTTGCTGTACTAACGTCGGAACCAAAGCAACAGGCGTACACAGCACGACGAGATCCGTTTCTCGAAGTCCATCCGTTAACTCTGTTGTTATTACATCGACGGCATCGTGTTCAAGAGCATTCTCAAGTCTGCCGGTGTTTCGTCCTAACCCGACGCGTTGTCCCTGAAATCCGTTCTTTTTCAACGCAAGCCCAAGCGAACCCCCGATTAATCCGACACCCCATATCGTAATTCGGCGAAGTTGTTGTATCTGTTCCATAACAAGTCTCGGAAGCCTTAATCTCCAAACATATCGTGTCACATCTCATCAATAGATGTCTATCGTATTTTAAGGGAATCCGCCAATCTTTGTCAAGCGAAAACTTCCGTTCCGCAGAGGCATTCAGTTGTCAGCAGTCAGCGGTCAGCGGGATGGTTATCAGTTGCGGTTAGGAATGCAGATCGCATTTGGGCGCGTACACCGCAATCCCGCACCTACCGGGCCAGGGTATTCAGCGCGTAAATTATTTCTTAAATTGACGCTTATGGGTATAGTTTAAAACCGCACCATAGGTGTCAATTTAGGGGTATTTGACAACGTTTTAGCAACTGTAGATATAAACATGCCGCCCTTACAGGGCTTAGGTTTTTGCTCGAAAACGCTGCTATAAACATATCGTCCCTACGGGACTGAAGAGGGTTTTGAAG